>NZ_JBQSWK010000025.1:0-65802 GCF_052377065.1 Brachybacterium sp. AOP42-C2-15 | reverse complement strand
CTGGTTCCCGCCAAGCTGTTCGGCGTCCGAGTCACCCAGTACATGATCGGGTTCGGGCCCACCGTGTTCTCCCGCACCCGCGGGGAGACCGAATACGGTCTCAAGGCGATCCCGCTGGGCGGCTACATCCGCATGATCGGGATGTACCCGCCGCACAAGGGGGAGCCCGAGGGCACCATCCGCGAGGACTCCACCGGACTGCTCCAGCAGATCACCGAGCTGTCCGAGGAGGCGAAGCAGTACGAGTCCTCGCAGTACGGCCCGGAGGACGCCCATCGCACCTTCGTCGCCCTCTCGGTGCCGAAGAAGCTGGTGGTGATGCTCGGCGGTCCCACGATGAACCTGCTGATCTCCGTCGCGCTGATGGTCGTGCTGGTCAGTGGGATCGGACTGCCGGCGGTGACCCCGACGGTCCAGTCCGTCTCCGAATGCGTGGTCCCCGCCGACGCTCCGGCCGACGTCTCCTGCGAGGGCCGGGAGCCGGCCCCCGCGCTGGCGGCCGGGATCCGTCCCGGCGACACCCTGCAGGTGATCGACGGGCACGAGATCACGCGTTGGTCCGATGTCACCACCGCAGTGAGGGGCGCGCAGGACCGCACCGTCGACGTCGTCGTCGAGCGCGACGGCGAAGCCCTGCACCTCGAGGCGACGATGATCGTGGACGCCCGCCCGGTGCTGGACGAGGACGGCGCCGTGGTCCTGGATGCCGACGGCGGCCTGGTCACCGAGCAGGTCGGATTCCTCGGTGTCTCCGGCACCCCGGACCTGGTGCCGCAGTCCCCGGCAGCGGTGCCCGAGATGGCCTGGTCCGCCTTCACCCAGACCGGGAAGCTGGTCATCACCCTGCCGGTGCGACTGTGGGAGGTGGGCCAGGCGGCCTTCGGCAGCGCCGAGCGCGACCCCAACGGCCCCCTCGGTGTGGTGGGCGTCTCCCGTCTTGCCGGCGAGGTCGCCTCCGCCGATCAGCCCGGCTTCGAGCTGCGCGAGAAGACCGGCACCATGATCTCGATGCTCGCCTCGCTGAACATGGCTCTGTTCGTGTTCAACCTGATCCCGCTGCTGCCGCTCGACGGCGGTCACGTGGCCGGGGCGCTGATCGAGGGGGCGCGGCGGCTGCTGGCCCGGCTGCGGGGGCTCCCCGATCCGGGGCCGGTGGACATGTCCCGCATGCTCCCGCTGACCAACGCGGTGGCGATCGTCTTCATCCTGATGACGGTGCTGCTGCTGTATGCGGACATCGTCAAGCCCATCACGCTGTTCCCGTAAAGGGGCACTGCGGAGCCGGGGGCGGGGTGTGCGCCGTGCCACGGCGGGAGTGCAGGAGCGGTGGAGGTGTCGCACCTCGCCTCGCGCGGCCGTGCTGACGAGTCCATAATGGAGGGGTGACTTCTGTGAGCCTCGGTATCCCGTCCGTCAAGCAGCCGCCGCCGGTGCTCGCCCCCCGGCGGAAGACCCGCAAGGTCAAGCTCGGCAGCCTCTATGTGGGTGGCGACGCACCGATCACGGTGCAGTCGATGACCACCACCCCGACCCATGACATCAACGCGACCCTCCAGCAGATCGCCGAGCTCACCGCGGCGGGCTGCGACATCGTGCGTGTGGCATGTCCCCGCCAGGAGGACGCCGACGCGCTGGTCGCGATCGCTGCGAAGTCCCCGATCCCAGTGATCGCCGATATCCACTTCCAGCCCAAGTACGTCTTCGCCGCGATCGAGGCCGGCTGCGCCGGGGTGCGCGTGAACCCGGGCAACATCCGCCGGTTCGACGACCAGATCAAGGACATCGCGAAGGCGGCGAACGATCACGGCACCGCGTTGCGCATCGGCGTGAACGCCGGCAGCATCGACCAGCGCATGATGAAGGGCGACCGGGTCACGCCCGAGGCGCTGGTGGCCTCCGCGAAGTGGGAGGCCTCCCTGTTCGAGGAGCACGACTTCCACGACTTCGGGATCTCCGTGAAGCACAACGACCCCGTGATCATGGTCGACGCCTACCGTCAGCTCTCCGAAGAGGGTGACTGGCCGCTGCACCTCGGCGTCACCGAGGCGGGGCCCGCCTTCCAGGGCACCATCAAGTCCTCCGTCGCCTTCGGCATCCTGCTGGGCGAGGGCATCGGCGACACCATCCGCGTCTCGCTCTCCGCACCTCCGGTCGAGGAGGTCAAGGTCGGCATCCAGATCCTGCAGTCGCTGAACCTCAAGGCGCGCAAGCTGGACATCGTCTCCTGCCCCTCCTGTGGCCGCGCCCAGGTGGACGTCTACAAGCTCGCGGACGAGGTCACCGAGGGGCTCAAGCACCTCGAGGTCCCGCTGCGCGTCGCGGTGATGGGCTGCGTCGTGAACGGTCCGGGGGAGGCCCGTGAGGCCGATCTCGGTGTCGCCTCCGGCAACGGCAAGGGCCAGATCTTCGTCAAGGGCAAGGTCATCAAGACCGTCCCCGAGGCGGACATCGTGCCGACCCTGCTCGCCGAGGCCAACCGGATCGCCGCCGAGATGGAAGAGGACGAATCCTCCACCGGCGCCCCGTCCATCTCCGTGGGCTGACCCGTGTTCTGGCGCGGCGGACGGGTCCGCGCGGTCCGTTCCGGCAGCTTCGACGCCGCGCTCGCGCTCGCGCTCACCGAGCCCGTCATCAACGCGCTCGCGGGTGCGCGGCTGCAGGAATCCGCACGTTCCGCTGCACTGTCCCAGGAGTTCTCCCTGGCCGGGGAGGAACAGCAGCCCGAAGGACTGCTGTGGCACGGCGTGAATCTCTCGCCGTTGTCCGCGACCGACCGCGCCTTGGACGACTTCGGACGGCATATGGCCGCGCGGGCGAGACGGGCGAGCTCCGTGGTCGGAGACCGGGCGGCGGTCCAGCGTCTCTGGGAGCCGCTCGCTCCGACCTGGGGGGCCGACGTCCGCGAATACCGCTGGAGCCAGCCGCTGCTGCTCGCCGGCGATCCGGTCGACGCACCGCAGCTCGCGCCGGTCGGCCTGCGTCCCGCAGTCCCCGGCGAGGAGCAGATCGTGTTCCCCGCCGCGGTCGCGATGTTCCGCGAGGAAGTGGGGGTGGATCCGCTCGCCGGTGACGGCGGCCGCTCCTACCGGGCCCGGATCGGGGAGCTGATCCGCAATCGCCGCACCTATGTCGTCATCGAGGACGGCGAGGTGCTGTTCAAAGCGGACGTCGGCTCGCTGTTCGGCCCGACCGCCCAGATCCACGGGGTGTGGGTGCGGCGTGACCAGCGGGGCAGAGGCCTCGGACGGGCTGGGATGGCGGAGCTGGTGCGCCAGGTGCGCCGTGACCACGCCCCGCAGGTCTCGCTCTATGTCAACGACTTCAACGAGCCCGCCCGGCGTGCCTACGCCGCCTCCGGCTTCCACCAGGTCGGCGAGCTCACCACCATCCTGTTCTGACCGCCTGACCGCCTGACCGCCTGACCGCCTGACCGCCTGCGCTGCCGCCCGCGCCCGCGCTCCGCTTGCGCGCGCCCGGGCCGTCGTGCGCTGGTGACAGATGCGGGGTATCGCGGCGTACGATTTTTCGATGAGCACCGCACCCGGCCCCAGCGCAGACTCTGCACCTGCACCTGCACCTGCACCTGCACCTGCACCTGCATCTGCACCTGCGAGCGGCAATGACGACGGTCCGGAGGCCCCGGCGCCACGGCTGTTCCTGCTTGTCGGCCCACCGGCCGTCGGCAAGCTGACCCTCGCCCGTGAGCTCGAGCGCCGCAGCGGGGCGATTGTCGTGGACAACCACCTGGTGAACAACGCGGTCTTCGTCCCGATGGGGATGCACCGCGAGGCTGGGGTGGAGCTCGCCCAGACCGACGCCTTGCGCGAGCGGGTATGGGAGGTCGTCCTCGATGCCACCGAGGCGGCTCCCGCCCAGCTCAGCCACGTGTTCACCGTCTGGCTGCTCGACAATGAGGAGGGCGCGGCGCATGTGGAGCGGTTGCGGAGCCTTGCTGAGCGACGTGGGGCGAGGTTCGTCCCGGTCTGGATGGCCGCGTCCCCCGAGGTGCTTCAGTCACGTGTCGATGCCCCGGGACGCGCCGAGCGGCACAAACTCACCGACTGGCAGATTCTCAGCGGGCTGCTCGAGCTGCCGATGCTGCCCCCGCCTGCGGACGCGCTGTGCCTGGAGCTCTCCACCGCAGCTCCCGCAGACGCAGCGGGGCAGATTCTCGACAGCCTGAGCTCTCACAGCCTGGGCTCGATGGCAGAGCGGCCCGAGAGAGGGGACACCTCCAGCTGAGATCGGCTAGCCGGCACGCGGGGGCCGGTGTCCGTCGATCACATGCCCTCGGCCGGCCCCCGCCGTCCAAGACCTGTTGTCCAGGCCTCAGCGCAGAGCGAGCGCATCCAGCGTGAGCAGCACGTTCGCCGCAGTCCAGGCCAGTGGCGCCACCTCCGCGGGGCGTCCGTCGAAGAGCACCTTCTCCGGCAGTGACCCGGCTGCGGTGCGATGCTCGGCGAGCCAGAGGAGGATCTCGATCGCCGCGTCGGGCTCCCCGGCGCGGGCGAGGGCGAGGGCCAGCAGGCTCGTCGAGGGCGTCCAGCTCACGCCGTCCTCGCGCCACGACGCCCCCGGCGCGATTCCACCACCGGGGCGGGAGAGCTCGCTCCGCAACCCCAGCAGGTGCACCCGGGATGCGACGTCGTGGACGCCGGTCGCATCGAGGAAGGCCAGCGCCGAATCAGCGCCGCCGCCCAGGCGATAGCGCTGATAGCCACTGCGGCCGAAGGTCTCCTCCAGCAGGAGGGTGAAGGTCTCGGCGGCGCGGTGAGCTCCCGGTTCGTCGGTGAGGCGGGCCCCCGCCTGCAGGCCGGTCAAGGTCGCCGTCATGATGCCGAGCGTCACCGACCGCTCGCGCCGCTCCCAGTAGTCGGGGGAGACCGGTGGCAGCCCGGTGCCCTCGCGAGTGGCCGAGCGCAGCGCACTGAGGGACCGGACGATCATCGGGGACAGCCGCTCGAGCAACGCATCGCGACGGGACTCGTCAGCGGCATCAGTGGCGTCAGCGGCGTCTGCGGCGTCGGCGACCTCGGCGGTCGCCCACAGCAGCAGCCCGGTGCCATCGAACTGCCGCCGTCGGCCATCCGGTGCCCGCCCGGTGCCCGGCTCGTACCGGGCCTCGAACCAGCCATCGGTCGCCTGCAGGGACTGCAGGTGAGCCAGTACATCCTCCGCCCGGTCGAGCTGGCCGATCCGTGCCAGCGCCACCGCGCAGAAGGCAGCATCCCGTGGCCAGATGAAGCGCCACGACCGGCTCCATCCCGCGACCGGCGCCGGCAGGGCATCGCTGAGGATCCAGAGATCCTGCAGCGACGTCGTGGCAAGGTCGAGCAGGAGCGGCTGCGCGCCGAGGCGCTCTGCGAGACCGGCACGCCAGCCGGCGGTGCCGACCTCGAACGCCATCGCCCGTTCCCGTATCGGGGAGGAACCTGGCAGGTTCGCGGCGAGCCGTGTGCCCGGGGCCATGTCGAGCCTCAGGCCGCGCCCTCCCACCAGCATCCGCCGGGCATCGCTGTCATAGGCGACGGTCTCGGACCACAGCGGGATCACCGTGCGGGGATCGGCGTCGGCGCGTGCCTGACGCAGCACTGCGAGGGACCCGGCGCCGACAGCACCGACAGCGGCCACCGCGCCGAGCGCGGCCGCTGCGCCTGTCCCGCGCAGGAGCTGCCGACGGGAGGAACGGGGCCCGAGGGCAAGAGTCTCCGCGTCCGCATTCCTGGGCTCTGTGCCCGGGGTCCCGGGGGCGCCCGGGACCCGCTGTCCTCGCCGGTGCATCCCGTCAGGGTACCGAGCGTCCCTGGAGCCGGCGGCACGGACCACCGTGACCAGCACGAGGCGTCGGACGGCCCGTCCCGCCCAGTACGATGGGCGCGCGTGAGCCCTTGGTGGCCCCGCCCCGAACCGCCCTGTGTGAAAGGCCTGCCCATGATCCGTCTGTCCTCGTCCTTCGTCCGCACCCTGCGGGAGGACCCGGCCGACGCCGAGGTCGCGAGCCACAAGCTCCTGGTGCGCGCGGGCTACATCCGTCGTGGCGCGGCGGGGGTGTACACCTGGCTCCCGCTCGGACTGAAGGTGCTGCGCAAGGTCGAGCAGATCGTGCGCGAGGAGCAGGACGCGATCGGCGGGCAGGAGGTGCTGTTCTCGGCACTGCAGGCCCGTGAGCCCTATGAGCGCAGCGGACGGTGGGACGAATACGGCCCCACCCTGTTCCGACTCCAGGATCGCAAGCAGGACGACTACCTCCTCGCACCCACGCACGAGGAGATGTTCACCCTCACGGTGAAGGACCTGTACTCCTCGTACAAGGACCTGCCCACGATGCTCTATCAGATCCAGACGAAGTTCCGTGACGAGGCCCGGCCCCGCGCCGGGCTGCTGCGCACCCGCGAGTTCATCATGAAGGACGCCTACTCCTTCGACATCGACGATGCGGGCCTGGACGCTTCCTACGAGAAGCAGCGCGGTGCCTACCAGCGCACCTTCGAGCGGCTGGGCCTGCCGACGGTGATCTGCAAGGCCGACGCCGGCGCCATGGGCGGCTCCCGCTCCGAGGAGTTCCTCCACCCCACGCCCGTCGGTGAGGACACCTTCGTCGTCTCCGAGGGCGGCTACGCCGCGAACGTCGAGGCGGTCACCACCGTGGCACCACCCGCCCTGGACGACGCCGCGATCGCCGCGCTGCCGGCGATGCACATCGAGGACACCCCTGGAGCGAGCACCATCGCCGCGCTCACCGAGTACTCCAACCAGGCCTTCCCCGGGAAGGGCCCGATTGCGGAGTCGGGGGAGTGGACCCGCTACGAGATGCTCAAGCACCTCGTCTACCTGCTGACTTTCCCCGACGGGACCACCGAGCCGCTCGTGATCGCCCTGCCCGGTGACCGCGAGGTCGACCCCAAGCGGCTCGAGACCGCGGTCGCACCCGCGCTCGCCGCACCCTTCACCGAGGCCGATTTCGAGAAGCACCCCGTCCTGAAGAAGGGCTACATCGGCCCTGAGGGCCTGGGCCTCGAGTCCGAGTCCGGGATCCGCTACCTGGTCGACCCGCGCGTGGTGCCCGGCACCTCGTGGGTCGCCGGCGCCGGCGAGAAGGACAAGCACGTCTACGACCTCGTCTTCGGCCGTGACTTCACCGCCGACGGCACCATCGAGGTCGCCGAGGTGCGCGACGGGGACCCGGCACCCGACGGCTCCGGCCCGCTGCGACTGACCCGTGGCATGGAGATGGGGCACATCTTCCAGCTCGGCCGCAAGTACGCGGAGGCGCTGGACCTGACCGTGCTCAACGAGAACGGCAAGACCGTCGTGGTGACGATGGGCTCCTACGGCATCGGGGTCACCCGCGCCGTCGCTGCTGTGGCCGAGCTGTTCCACGATGAGAAGGGCCTGGTCTGGCCCCGGCAGCTCGCCCCGGCGGATGTGCACATCGTCGCCACCGGCAAGGGCCAGGAGATCTTCGAGGAGGCGGAGCGCATCGCCTCGGAGCTCGAGGCCCGCGGCCTCGAGGTCCTCTACGACGACCGTCCCAAGGTGTCCCCGGGCGTGAAGTTCAAGGATGCCGAGCTGCTGGGCGTGCCCACCTCCGTGGTGGTCGGCAGGAGCCTGGCCAACGGAGTGGTCGAAGTGCGTGATCGCGCGAGCGGCGAGATCCGCGAGGTCTCCCCGCAGGAGGTCGTCGGCGCCGTGGTCGCCGAGGTGCGCGGAGCGTGAGGGAACGTCGGTCGGCGCCTGGGCTCAGTCGCTGACCGGCTGGTCCTCGACCGTCAGGCTCGGCAGCGGTTCCATCCGGTCCACCAGCGCGGCTAATCGCCCTGCCTCGGTGAGGGCGGCCGCGATGGGCAGCGGCCGGCGCTCGAAGGGCGCCGCCCCGACCAGCGCGATGTAATTGAGCAGCAGGCCTTCCGAGAGCAGTGTCGGCAGCTCACCGGTGAGCTCTGCATCGAGCGTCCCTCCGGGGATCGCGTAGACCGCCTGCCGTGCCACCACCGGGGCGCCGTCCTCCTCCGCGATGCGCCCCAGCTCCTCGGCGCGGGTGCGATGGAGCTCGGCCTGGTCGAGGTGCTGCTGCCGGGCCTCGTCCTCGACCCGTGCGGCCAGCACCTCGTGGAGGTAGCCCGCGAACCACTCCTCCTGCTGGGTCTGCTCGATCACGGCGTGGTAGTCGGCTTGTGCACCGACGGACGGCGGGTCCGTGGAGGGCACCTCGCGGCTCGGCGTGAGTTCCTCCGCAGTCGGGGCGGGGGTCGCCTCTCCGGTGCCCGTGGCGGCGCGCAGCCGCAGGGTGATCCAGACCGTGTGCGCCGCGATCGCGACCACCGGGCGGGCCAGCGAGCCCGAGACCTGTCGGGCTGCGGCTGCGGCCAGGTCCCGGAGCTCCTCCAGCGCGGCCAGCAGACCGGCGACGTCGGTGGGAGCGTCCGCGGGCGGGGGAGGAGCTGTCTGCCCCGGCGCAGGATCCTCCTGAGCCTCGCGCTCGCGCTCGAGCTGAGCGCCGGTGAGCAGGGCGGTGCGCTGGATGGGAAGGGCGGCGCTGAGCGTGGTGAGCGCCGCAGACAGCGCCGGCTCCCCGGGCTCGGTCTCGAACGCCTGCACGACGTGATCGGTGCCAGCCATCACCCGGTCCAGGAGCGTCAGCAGATCGATGCGGTAGAGGTCGTCGATCCCCGGCGGGGGCGGGGTGTACTCCTGGGGACCGCCGAGCGTGACCCGGCCGCAGCTCGCCAGGGGCAGCATCGCCAGCGCACCGACCGCGGCCCGCAGCACCGTGCGGCGCGCGGGAGAGGGGGCGGCGGAGCGGGAACGAGCGATGAGCGACACAGGAGGATTCTCGCATCGCAGCGGCTGAGGTGGGCGCGGGCGATGCGCGGCCACTATCCTGGTGCCAACGCTCCGGGCATCGTCCCGGGCACCACAGACACCCATAGCAGGAGGAGGCGAGGGCCATGAGCGCACTCGACGACCAGACCATCCTGCGGAAGACCGCCACCCGGGTGCTGGACACCCACGGGCTCGTGCTCGAGGACGTCGAGATCCGCGGGGGCGGTGCGATGCCGCAGGTGCGGCTGATCGTGGACCTCCCCGAGGACCAGCTCGGCAGCGTCGACCTCGAGACCGTCGCCGAGGCCTCCCGCGAGCTGTCCGAGCTGGTGGATGCCGACGATGCACTGCTGGGCAGCGCCCCCGTCCTGCTCGAGGTCACCACCCCGGGCGTGGAACGCGTCCTCTCCGCGCCACGGCACTTCCGCCGTTCGCGCGGACGCATCGTGTCCCTGTCCACTGCCGACGGGACGACCTACCGTGCGCGGATGCTGGCGCTCGAGGGGGACCTGCTGCTCCTGCGGCAGGAGCCCGGCCGCGACGACCGCGGAAGGCCCCTGAAGCTGCCCGAGGGCACCGTCGAGAGATTGCGCATCCCGCTCTCCGAGGTCACCACCGCGAAGGTGGAGATCGAGTTCGACCCGCCCGCAGACCTCGCGCAGCTGATCGCCGACGCCGAGACCGCTGCCACGGATACCGCTGCCGCAGACACCGCTGCCACGGACCACACTGCCGAAATGAAGGAGAGCTGAGATGGACATCGACATGGGTGCCCTGAGGGCCCTTGAGCGCGAGCGCGAGATCCGCCTGCCGGTGCTGCTGGACGCGATCCGTTCCGCGCTCCACGCGGCATATCTCCACACCGACCACCCGGTGCGGGACTCGGAGGTGCAGATCGATGAGAGCACCGGTGAGGTCGCAGTCATCGCCCGGGAGCGGGACGCCGAGGGGAACGTGGTCGAGCAGTGGGACGACACTCCCGAGAACTTCGGGCGCGTCGCGGCCTCCACGGCCCGCCAGGTGATCTTCCAGCGCATCCGCGATCTCGAGGACGAGGCGGTGCTCGGCGAGTACGCCGACCGCGCCGATGACATCGTCTCCGGCATCATTCAGCAGGGACGTGACCCGCGGATGGTGCTGGTGGACCTCGGTGAGGTCGAGGCCGTGCTGCCTCCGCATGAGCGCGTGCCGGGGGAGGACTACTCCCACGGTCGGCGCCTGCGTGCCTACGTCACCGAGGCCCGTCGCGGTCCCAAGGGCCCTCAGATCACCCTCTCGCGCTCCCATCCGAACCTGGTGCGGCGGCTGTTCGCGCTCGAGGTCCCGGAGGTCGCCGACGGCTCGGTCGAGATCGCCGGCCTGGCCCGCGAGGCCGGGCACCGCACCAAGATGGCGGTCTATGCGACGGCACCGGACATCAACGCCAAGGGCGCCTGCATCGGCCCGATGGGCGCTCGCGTACGCGCGGTGATGAACGAGCTCGGCGGCGAGAAGATCGACATCGTCGACTTCAACGAGGACCCCGCCCGCTATGTCGCCAACGCGCTCTCGCCGGCGCGGGTCACCAGCGTGACCGTGATCGATGAGGTGGGCCGGGCCGCCCGTGCGGTGGTCCCCGAGACGCAGCTCTCCCTCGCGATCGGCAAGGATGGGCAGAACGCCCGCCTGGCCGCGAAGCTCACCGGCTGGAAGATCGACATCCGCCCGGAGAACGCGCCCGAACCGCCGCCTGCGGCCTGAGGTGTGTCCCACGCCTCCCCACTGACGATGAGTCGGACCTGTTCCGCTACACTGGGGAGGCTGTTCGCCGAGTGGTGCCGCAGATCGTCCGACGATCGAGCATCCGCCCGAGCGGACGTGCTCGGAACTCAGGAGGTGGAGTGATCAGTCGCTCTGCCGCTCACGTCCCCGAGCGCACGTGTGTCGGCTGCCGTCAGGTGGCCCCGCGCGAGCAGCTGGTGCGTCTGGTCCGGGAGTCCTCTCCCGACGGCGTCACCCCACGCGTCCGCGTCGATCCTCCCGGATCGGCTTCGGGCCGCGGGTCGTGGCTCCACCCCGATGCAGCATGTCTCGACCTCGCCCTGCGGCGAGGCGGCTTCGCCCGGTCCTTCCGCGGCGCTGTCGACACCGGGCACCTAGCCCGGGACCTCGAGACCTTCGATCCCAACCGCACGTGGAACAGGTAGAAGAACCATGGACATCCGATGAGTACTCGCAAATGAGCACCCTCAGGAATTAATGGTCCGCGCCCTCTTGTCGGCCGGACCGAGACAGGAGAAATGTGGCTAAGGTCCGCGTCCACGAGCTCGCTAAAGAGCTCGGACACCCGAGCAAGGTCGTTCTGCAGAAGCTGCAGGACATGGGCGAATTCGTTCGTTCCGCCTCCTCCACCATCGAAGCGCCGGTAGCACGCCGTCTGCGTGAGGAGCTCCCCGTCCAGAACGGGGCAGACGCCTCCGCGACGAAGAGCGACTCCGGTGCATCCCCCAAGCCCTCCGGCGCTCCCAAGCCCGGTGCTGCACCCAAGCCCGGCGCCAAGCCCGCTCCGCAGAAGCCTGCCGAGCCTGAGCCCGCGCCGGCACCTTCTGCACCTGCCGCGCCGGCAGAGGCAGCTGCGCCGACGCCGGTTGCCGAGGCCCCTGCTGCGCAGCCCGCTCCGGAGACCCCTGCCGCAGAAGAGCAGGCTCCGACGCCGGCTGCGGACGCCCCCAAGCCCGGTGCTGCGAAGCCCGCTGCTGCCGCTCCCAAGCCCGGTGGAGAGCGTCCCGCTCCTCGTCCCGGCAACGGACGTCCCGGCAACAATCCCTTCGCCAGCTCGCAGGGCATGCCGCGTCCGGGTGCTCGCAAGCCGAGCCCCGGCGGCGCTCGTCCGCCCCGTGAGGGAGGCGGCCGTCCCGGCGCGCCCCGTCCCGGGAACAATCCCTTCGCCAGCTCGCAGGGCATGCCCCGCCCGGGCCAGCGCCCGCCGCGCCCCGGCGCGGACCAGGCAGGCCAGGCCGGTGCACGTCCGCCGCGTGAGGGAGGCGCTCCCCGTACCGCTGGCGCACCGCGTCCGGCGAGCCGTCCCGGGATGCCCACCCCGGGGATCATGCGTCAGCACTCCTCCGGCGGTCTCGCCGATGCCAACCAGGGCGGCGCCCCCGGCCGCGGCCGTGGTGGCCGTCCCGGTCCCGGCGGCGCTCCTGCCGGTGGCGGTCCCGCACGTCCCGGCGGCGGTCCTCGCGGTCGCGGAGGTCGCGGCAGCACCCAGGGTGCCTTCGGACGCGGCGGCAAGCCTGCCCGCTCCCGCAAGTCGAAGCGTGCGAAGCGCGCAGAATTCGAGCAGATGTCGGCGCCCGCACCGGGCGGCGTCTCGATCCCGCGCGGTGATGGCAGCACGCCGATCCGCCTGCGTCGCGGTGCCTCGCTCTCCGACTTCGCCGACCTCATCGACGTCAATCCCGCATCGCTGATCACGGTGCTCTTCGCGATGGGCGAGATGGCCACCGCCACCCAGTCCCTCGACGAGGAGACCTTCGACCTGCTCGGCACCGAGCTGGGGTACAAGATCGAGATCGTCTCCCCGGAGGACGAGGAGCGCGAGCTGCTCGGACAGTTCGACATCGACCTCGATGCCGAGCTCGCTGGCGAGGACTCCGAGGATCGCCTCCCGCGTCCGCCGGTGGTCACCGTCATGGGTCACGTCGACCACGGCAAGACCCGCCTGCTCGACACGATCCGCAAGGCGACGGTCGGCGCGGGCGAGGCCGGCGGCATCACCCAGCACATCGGTGCCTACCAGGTGGAGGTCGAGCACGACGGCGCAGAGCGCGCCATCACGTTCATCGACACCCCGGGCCACGAGGCGTTCACCGCCATGCGTGCCCGTGGCGCGGACGTCACCGACATCGCGATCCTGGTGGTCGCTGCGGATGACGGCGTGATGCCCCAGACCATCGAGGCGCTCAACCACGCCCAGGCGGCGAACGTCCCGATCGTGGTCGCGGTCAACAAGGTCGACAAGCCCGAGGCCAACCCGGAGAAGATCCGTCAGCAGCTGACGGAGTTCAACCTGATCGCAGAGGAGTACGGCGGCGACACCATGTTCGTCGACGTCTCCGCCCGCGAGAACCTCAACATCGAGGCGCTGCTGGAGGCGGTCCTGCTCACGGCGGATGCCGCTCTCGAGCTCACCGCGATCGCCGATAAGGACGCGCGCGGCGTGTCCATCGAGGCGAACCTCGACAAGGGCCGCGGTCCGGTCGCCACGGTGCTGGTCCAGCAGGGCACCCTGCGGGTCGGCGACGCGATCGTCTGCGGTTCCGGCCACGGCCGTGTCCGCGCGATGATCGACGAGAACGGCGAGACCGTCACCGAGGCGGGCCCGTCCCGTCCGGTCCAGGTGCTCGGCCTGACCTCGGTGCCCGGCGCCGGTGACTCCTTCCTGGTCGCCCAGGACGAGCGCACCGCCCGCCAGATCGCCGAGAAGCGCGAGGCCGCCAAGCGTGCCGCATCGCTCTCGAAGGTGCGCAAGCGCATCAGCCTCGAGGACATCAACCAGCACATGGCTGATGGCAAGGTCGAGACCCTCAACCTCATCCTCAAGGGTGACGCGGCGGGTGCCGTCGAGGCCCTCGAGGAGTCGCTGCTGGGCATCGAGATCGGTGACGGCGTGGACTTGCGCATCATCGACCGCGGCGTCGGCGCGATCACGATGAACAACATCAACCTCGCGGTGGCCTCCAACGCGGTCATCATCGGCTACAACGTGCGGGCCGAGGGCCTGAACGCTGACTACGCCGATCGTGAGGGCGTGGAGATCAAGTACTACAGCGTGATCTACAACGCCATCGACGAGGTCGAAGCTGCTCTCAAGGGCATGCTCAAGCCGGAGTACGAGGAGGTCGAGCTCGGCTCGGCGGAGATCCGCGAGATCTTCCGCTCCTCCAAGTTCGGCAACATCGCCGGTTCGATCGTGCGCAGCGGCATCATCAAGCGCGGTGCGAAGGCTCGCATCACCCGCAAGGGTGTGGTCATCTCCGAGAACATCGAAGTGGCCGGCCTGCGTCGGTTCAAGGATGATGTCACCGAGGTCCGCGACGGGTATGAGTGCGGTATCAACCTGGGCTCGTACAACGACCTCCAGCTCGAGGACCTCATCACCACCTATGAGATGCAGGAGAAGCCCCGCATCTGATGCCGGGACGGTCGGGCGCCCAAGCGGTGCCCGACCGTGACCCGCGAGGGAGGAGACCACGATGTCCGAGGTGTCCTCCCTGCTGTGCGCCCCGTCGGCCTCCTGCATCTCTGCGCAGGCCGCGGGGCGTCTCGCCGTCCACGGGGTGGATCTGTGCCCGGCCCCCTACGACAGCCCCCACCTCGAGGACCTCGCAGCCCTCGCCCCAGACCAGGAGAACGACATCCCATGACAGACCACCCCCGCGCCCTCAAGCTCGCTGATCGCATCAAGGTCATCGTGGCCACCATGCTCGACAACCGGGTCAAGGACCCGCGCCTCGGCTTCGTGACGATCACCGACGTGCGCGTGACCGGCGACCTCCAGCACGCGACCCTCTTCTACACCGTCTTCGGCACCGACGAGGAGCGGGAGGGCACCGCCGCCGCGCTGGTCAGCGCCACCGGCATGCTGCGCCGCGAGGTCGGTCGCCAGACCGGCGTGCGGCTCACCCCGACCCTCGAGTTCATCGCCGATGCGATCCCCGAGAACGCACGTGTGATCGAAGACCTGCTCAGCGAAGCCCGCGGCCGAGACGCCGAGCTCGAGAAGACCAAGGTCGGCGCGAGCTATGCAGGGGAGGAGGATCCGTACCGCAAGCCCCGCGAGGAGGAGGCGGAGGAGCTCGACGGCGCCGATCAGGACGACCCTCAGGGCGCCGACGACGAGACCGGCCGCGAGCAGGCGTGACCTCTGGCCCGCACGGGATCCTGCTGGTCGACAAGGCACCGGAGCGGACCAGCCACGACGTGGTCGCCCGGGTGCGCTGGCTGCTGGGCACCAAGAAGGTCGGCCACGCCGGCACCCTGGACCCGATGGCCACCGGTCTGCTGGTGCTCGGCGTCGGCCAGGGCACCCGCCTGCTCACCTACCTCGTGGGCCTCGGCAAGACCTATGAGGCGACGCTGAGGCTGGGCCGTGCCACCACGACGGATGACCGGGAGGGCGAGCTGCTCGGCAAGCAGCTCGACGCCTCCGCACTGCCGCAGCCGCTCATCGAGGAGCACCTGGGCCCGCTGCGCGGCGACATCGCGCAGGTGCCCTCCACCGTCAGCGCCATCAAGATCGATGGCAAGCGCGCCTATGCCCGCGCGCGAGCGGGAGAGGATGTGCAGCTCGCGGCCCGGCCGGTGAGGGTCTCCCGCTTCGAGGTGACCGCGCGTCGAGCGGTGGGGGAGCACCTCGACCTGGACGCTGTGATCGACTGCTCCTCGGGCACCTATGTGCGGGCGCTGGCCCGCGATCTCGGCGCTGCGCTCGAGGTCGGCGGGCATCTGACCGCACTCCGCCGCACCGCCGTCGGGCCGTTCAACGTGACGGACGCGGTGAGGGTGCCGGCGCGAGGCGAGGGCGATGACGTCGCGCTCCCGCTGCTCGGGCTCGGAGAGATCGCGTCCCTGGTGCTGGGCACGCTGCCCGTCGACGCGGAGCAGGCCGCCGCACTCGGCACCGGGAAGCGGATCACCACGACGACGGTGCCCACGGCTCCGCTCTGGCGGCAGCCCGGGGCACCGGCAGCTGCGGGGGAGGAGCGGCCGGTCGCAGCGCTCGACGGCTCCGGGCGCCTGGTCGCGATCCTCGAACGCGAGCAGGAGCGCTGGCGACCGATCCTGGTGGTGCCGGACGACGCTCGCTGCTGAGGCTCTGAGGTTGCTGAGCGACACGAAGAGCGACGAAGAAGGGCCCTTCCCGATCTTCTCGGGAAGGGCCCTTCTTCGCTGCGCGCGGCGGCAGGCGGGTCAGTGCAGACGGGTCAGTAGTGGACCACGGTCTTGGTGCCGATGCTCGCCCAGTCGTACAGCCACTTGGCATCCGAGACCGGCATGTTGATGCAGCCGTGGGAGCCGGAGTACCCGAAGGACGAGCGCCACGGCGCACCGTGGAAGCCGAACCCGCGGTGGAAGTACTGCACCCAGGGGACGTCAGGCGTGAGGTAGTACTTCTCGTGCCCCTCGGGGTAGTAGGCGGCGTTGGTCATGTCCTGACGGTCGTAGCGCAGGTAGATCTCGAAGGTGCCGGTGACGGTCTCATTGCCTTCCTTGCCGTCCACCATCGACCGCGGTCCCCACACCGCGGTGTCACCCACGTAGGCGGTGACCGTCTTGTTGCTGAGGTCGACGTCGATCCACTTCTCGCCGGTGGGATTGGCGGGAGTGGCGGCCTCGTCATCGGTGCCGTCCTTCTTCTCCTCGTCCTTCTCCGGCTTCGGGGCATCGACCTGCTCGACCTCGGACTCGATCTTCTTGGTCTCGAAGGCCGCCTCGAGCGGCGTGGTGCCCCGCAGCGCGGTGACCAGCTCCCCGACCACCGCGTCGGTGTTGGTGATCTCGAGACCGTCCTTCTTCTCGGAGATGACCTTGACGACCTCGCCTTCCTCGTCGATCTGCTCGATGCCGTTCTCCGGCTTCACCGCATCCTTGTCGGCGCGGGCGACGACCCACTCACGCACAGCCTCTTCGTCGACCGCGATCGTCAGTGCCTGGCCGGACTCGTCGGGGACCACGGAGATCCAGCCGTTGCGGCGCTCCGCGGAGACCTCATGGACCTTGTCATCGGCACCGGTGATCGACATCGGCTGCTCGAGCAGAGTCGCGATCGTGCCGACGACTTCCTCGGCCTCCTCGGTGGTGATCGCCGGGGCGATCTCCTCGATCGGCTGCTCGACGGTGAAGTCCTTCAGAGCGGGAGCGTTCTGGGTGACCGCGTCCACGAGGGTCTGAGGATCCAGGCCCTGGCCGTTGCGGCCGGGGACAGCGTTCCAGGTCTGCTGGTCCTCATCGAAGCTCACCTGGGCATCGACCGGGGTGGTCATGTCCGCGGGCACCAGGGTGTTCGCGAACTCCTCGACCTTCGCCCCGTCTACGGTGACGACGGGCTCCACGGCGTGCTCGCCCGACCAGGTCGAGGAGATCACGCCGGTGAAGGAATCGTCGCGGGAGACGGCGGCCTTGGCCGTTGCGGCGGCGTCCACGGTCACCCCGAGATCGGCCAGCGGCACGTCGAGCTGCTGCTCGCCTGCGGTCACTGCGACGGAGACGGATTCTCCGCGCTCGGTCACCAGTGCGGCGATCTCCTCCGGAGTCTTCCCCGCGACATCCTGGCCGAGCACCGTGGTGCCGGGCAGAGCGCGGCCGTCGAACTGCTTGGCGTAGGCGAGCGCACCGCCGGTGAGCACCACGGCTAGGGTGGCGATGATGGCCACCAGGATGAGGGTGACCCGCCGACGGCCCTGGCGGCCAGTGGGTCGGGACGGGCCGCCCAGCGCGGCCGTCTCGGTCACGTTCATCATGGATCCAGATCCGATCTCGGCGGCCGTCGTGACTGCTTCCGCGCGCGAGCCCGGAAAAGCACAGGGGTCCGTCCCCGGCGCCGCCTCGTTCCTCAGGGTAACGGAGGGTGCGCCTCTGCGCGCGAGGGGGCGAGGCTGAGGTTCGTCACAGCTCGGCATCTTTGTGTGCCAGTCACAGGCAGTTTCGTGACGCTTTCGGAATGGCTGTCGGAAAATGGGTGTCGGTGGCACTCTGTCGTGCGCTGGCTCGTGCGCTGGGTCGCGCACTCGGCGGCGGGCCGGTGCTCGGGCGCTACAGTGTGCACCGGCGTTCTTCGCCGCAGCGCCGATCCCCGGCGCCCCCTGCCCCAGGGTGCGACAGCGCACCCGGCCCTGGAAGGACATGACCGCGCCGTGACCCGCGTCCCCATCTGGCACTCCGTCGAGGAGGTGCCGGCCGCTCTCGGCGCGACAGCAGTGTCGATCGGCAACTACGACGGCGTCCATCGCGGTCATCGCTTCGTGCTGGACCAGCTCCGCAGGCATGCTGAGGCGCGTTCGCTCGCCCCCGTCGCCGTCACCTTCTGGCCCCATCCCCGGCATGTCATGGGGGACCCTGCGCAGACCCCGCTCCTCACCGGCCACGAGGACCGCGACCGGCTGCTGCTGCTGGCGGGCATGCACGGGGTCCTCGACCTCGAGTTCACGCTCCCGTTCGCGCAGCATTCCCCTGAGGACTTCGTGCGGCGCTTCCTCGTCGAGGGGCTGGGAGCGAAATGCGTCGTCCTGGGAGAGGACGCGCTCTTCGGACGTGCCAACGCAGGCGATATCAGCACCATGCGCGAGCTCGGCGAGCGGTACGGCTTCGAGGTCGTGACCGTCGAAGACCTCGGGCCGCAGGGGGCGGGCAGCGGACGCATCTCCTCCTCGGCGGTCAGGCGCGATCTGCTCGAGGGAGAGGTGCGGGCCGCGAACCTCGCGCTGGGCAGGCTGCACACCGTCACCGACGTGGTCCACCACGGATTCCAGCGCGGTCGGGAGCTGGGATTCCCCACGGCCAATCTCGGGCCGGCGCCCGCGGGCCTGATCCCCGCGGATGGCGTCTACGCCGGGTATCTCACCGTTACCGAGCAGGACCCCTCGCATCTGGGCGTCGAGCCGCTCGCCGGAGCCCCCGCCACGATCTCCATCGGCACCAACCCCACCTTCGAGCCTGACGGTGTTCCGCAGCGGGCGGTCGAGGCGTACGTTCACGGAGCCCATGACTTGGATCTCTACGGGGACACCGTGCGGTTCGAGTTCGTCGACTTCCAGCGCCCGACGCTCAAGTTCGACTCCGCGGAGGCGCTGGTCGAGCAGATGGCGAAGGATGTCGAGGTGACCCGCCACACTCTCGCCGCGGAGCGCCCCCATCCCGCCGTCGACGACTGATATCCTGCTCGGGCCGTGAATTCGGCCGCGGAGAGCGATCCGCCCCCACTGCGCACCACCCGTTCTGCGGGCAGCTGCGACCGGGGGACGCTCGTCCAGAGAGCCTGGGACAGACGGTCCCAAGGCGCCGCGCAGCGACCAGAGGAGAACCATATGGCCTTCGATACCGCCACCAAGCAGGCGATCATCACGGAGTACGCGACCGGCGAGGGCGACACCGGTTCGCCCGAGGTCCAGGCCGCGCTCCTGACGCACCGCATCAAGTACCTGACCGAGCACCTGAAGACCCACAAGCACGATCACCACACGCGTCGTGGTCTGATGCTGATGGTCGGTCAGCGCAAGCGCCTGCTGAAGTACCTGCAGGCCACTGACATCACGCGGTACCGTGCGCTGATCCAGCGCCTCGGCATCCGCCGCTGATCATCTCCGCCGCTCGCCCACAGGGCGGGCGGCGGTTTCATCTGCCCGCACTTGCGGGCACCCTGAGAACCCCGCCCCGACCAGGTTCGGTCCTCGGCAGTGGCCTGCGGACCGCTGGAGCACGGCTCTGAGGAGCCCCACCAGCGCACCGCGCGTGACTGACGAAGGCCGCACCGGCAGGGCAACCCCCTACCAGAGGAGATCCACATGGCCATGGAAGGCCCTGAAATCACCGCAACCACCGCAGTCATCGACAACGGCTCCTACGGGCGCCGCGAGATCCGTTTCGAGACCGGCCGTCTCGCCCAGCAGGCAGCCGGCGCCGTCGCCGTCTACCTCGACGACGACACCATGGTGTTCTCGGCGACCTCCGTGTCGAACAAGCCGAAGGATCACTTCGACTTCTTCCCGCTCACCATCGACGTCGAGGAGCGGATGTACGCCGCGGGTCGCATCCCCGGCTCGTTCTTCCGTCGTGAAGGCCGTCCCGGCACCGACGCGATCCTCGCCTGCCGCCTCACCGACCGCCCGCTGCGTCCGGCTTTCGTCAAGGGCCTGCGCAACGAGGTCCAGGTCGTCCTCACCGTGATGTCCAACGGTCCCGACGACGCCTATGACGTCGTCGGCATCAACGGCGCCTCTGCCTCCACCCAGATCTCCGGTCTGCCCTTCAACGGTCCGATCGGCGCCGCGCGCATCGCGCTCATGCCGAACGCCCAGGGCGGCGGCCAGTGGGTCGCCTTCCCGACCTTCTCGCAGCTGGACGAGGCCGTGTTCTCCATGGTCGTCGCCGGCCGCATGGTCGAGGACGATGTCGCGATCATGATGGTCGAGGCCGAGGCCACCGACAACGCCTGGACGCTCATCAAGGAGCAGGGCGCGATCGCTCCCACCGAGGCCGTCGTGGCCGAGGGCATCGAGGCCTCCAAGGTCTTCATCCGCAGCCTCTGCATCGCCCAGCAGGAGCTGGCCGCCACCGCCGCCAAGCCGGTGCGCGAGTTCCCGCTCTTCCTGGACTTCCAGGACGACGCCTACGACATCGTCGAGGCCGCTGCCACCGGGCGTCTCGCGGAGATCATGTCGATCGCTGCGAAGACCGAGCGCGAGGAGCGCACCGAGCAGCTGCTCGATGAGGTCGTCGCAGAGCTCGCCGGCGAGGGCCAGCAGCTCGAAGGCCGCGAGAAGGAGGTCAGCGGTGCGTACCGTGCGCTGACCAAGCAGGTCGTGCGCAAGAAGGTCCTCACCGACGGCGTCCGCATCGACGGCCGCGGCCTGCGCGACATCCGTGCGCTCTCCGCTGAGGTCGAGGTCCTCCCGCGGGTCCACGGCTCTGCCCTGTTCCAGCGCGGCGAGACCCAGATCATGGGTGTCTCCACGCTGAACATGCTCAAGATGGAGCAGCAGATCGACTCCCTCGGGCCGGTCACGCGCAAGCGCTACGTGCACCACTACAACTTCCCGCCGTACTCCACCGGCGAGACCGGCCGCGTCGGCTCCCCGAAGCGTCGCGAGATCGGTCACGGCATGCTCGCCGAGCGCGCCCTGGTGCCGGTGCTGCCCACACGCGAGGAGTTCCCCTACGCGATCCGTCAGGTGTCCGAGGCTCTCGGCTCCAACGGCTCCACCTCTATGGGCTCGGTCTGCGCCTCGACCCTGTCGCTGCTGAACGCCGGTGTGCCGCTGCGCGCCGCCGTCGCCGGCATCGCCATGGGCCTGATCTCGGACACCGTGGAGGGAGAGACCCGCTACGCGGCGCTCACCGACATCCTCGGTGCAGAGGACGCCTTCGGCGACATGGACTTCAAGGTCGCAGGGACCAGCGAGTTCATCACCGCCATCCAGCTCGACACCAAGCTCGACGGTCTTCCGACCTCCGTGCTGACCGGTGCGCTCTCGCAGGCCCATGAGGCTCGCTTGGCGATCCTCGGTGTCCTGAACGAGGCGATCGATGCTCCCGACGAGATGAGCCCGTACGCCCCGCGCGTCCTCGCGGTCACCATCCCCGTCGACAAGATCGGCGCGGTCATCGGCCCGAAGGGCGCGATGATCAACCAGATCCAGGACGACACCGGCGCGGACATCACCATCGAGGACGACGGCACCGTCTACATCGGCGCCACCGATGGCCCCTCCGCTGAGGCCGCGCGCTCCGCGGTCAACGCGATCGCCAACCCGATGGTTCCCGAGATCGGCGAGCGCTATCTCGGCACCGTCGTGCGCGTCGTCGACTTCGGCGCGTTCGTCTCGCTCACCCCGGGCAAGGACGGACTGCTTCACGTCACCCAGCTGCGCAAGCTGAACGGCGGCAAGCGGGTCGACAACGTCGAGGACGTCGCCAAGGTCGGTCAGAAGATCGAAGTGGAGATCCGCGAGATCGACTCCCGCGGCAAGATCTCCCTCGGTGTGATCGAGGACGAGGCGGAGTCCACCGACTCCGCCCCGGCCGCTGAGGAGAACACCGCGGAGTGATCCGCCCGTCGGCCTCGGCTGACGGCACCGGGAGGGGAGGCATCCAACTGGATGCCTCCCCTCCTTCTTTCTGTGGCGGGGCCGCACCTCTACTCCGGGACGGCGTCGCCCCTCTTCCCTGCGACAGGGTCGCGCGGCCTGGCAGGCTCTCCCTCTCCTTCTCCCTCTCCGGCAGGGCGTCCGGCTCTCGTGGAGTTCACTTCGACACCGGGAGGCGGCGGCCCGTTGCTCGGTATACTGCCGATGTTCGCGGGTGCATGTCTCAGGGGGCGTCGTCCAATGGCGGCGGCGATGCGCAGGCCGGCCCGCGGCGAACTTTCCGAACTGCCGGGCCACCCGTGTGAGGACTCCATTCCATGACCGATATGCCGCTGGGCAGCCGTTACACGCTCGGTGAGCGCCTGGGATCCGGGGGGATGGGCGAGGTCTTCCGGGCCCGGACCCGTGAGGGCGACGAGGTCGCCGTCAAGATCCTCCGGGCGCAGCTGGCGGGTGAGCCGGAGATCCTCAGCCGCTTCATCCAGGAGCGCTCGGTGATGCTCCAGGTGCGCAGCCCGCATGTCGTGGCGGTGCGGGACATGGTGGTCGAGGGGGAGACGCTCGCGATCGTCATGGATCTCGTGCGCGGCCGCGATCTCGCGGTCGTGAAGCGTGAGCTGGGGACCTTCCGACCTGCCGAGGTGGCTCGTCTCGGGGCTGCGATCGCCGAGGGCATGCGAGAGGTGCATGCGAAGGGGATCGTGCATCGGGATCTCAAGCCCGCGAACATCCTGCTCGACGAGATGCAGAGCCCGCCAGCACCGAAGGTCGCCGACTTCGGGGTGGCCCGCATCTGCGAGGACGGGGAGGACAACTCCGTCACCGTGCAGGCGGGGACCGGCGCCTACATGTCGCCGGAGCAGATCCGTGCCCGGGACCTCGAGCCCAGCTCCGACGTCTACTCCCTCGGCGTGCTGCTCTACGAGCTGCTGTGCGGGGTCACCCCGTTCCGCGGCAGCCTGATGGAGGTCTTCCGCCTGCACCAGGAGGCGCTGCCGGGCCGCCCCGAGGGGATCCCGGATGCACTGTGGGACCTGGTGATGCGGATGATGTTGAAGGAGGCTGCGCGACGCCCGGCCATGGCGCAGGTGAGCGAGGAGCTCACCAGCCTCCAGCCCCACCTCGAGCAGCTTCCGGCAGCTCCGCGCGTCAGTGCGCCCCCAGCCCCGATCGCCCTGCCGCCTACCGGGGTCATCGATGACGCCACCCGTGTGAACCCGCAGTCCGGCCCCTCTGCGCAGCAGGCACCGGCGGCCTACGCGGCCTCACCGGGGCCGGGGCCGGGGTCCCCGGGCTACGGGCCCGCGGGCTACGGCTCGCCGAGCTACAGCTCGCCCAGCTACAGCTCGCCGGTCACCGCGCCGACCATCCCGCAGGCCGCGGCCGAACAGCCGCCACGACGCAAGCGACGCTGGGTGCTCCCCGCGCTGGTCGCCGTGGTGCTGGTGGCGCTGGTGCTCGGCATCGGCGGCGTCGGCGTCTATCGGATGCTCGACGGCGGCGCAGAAGCGGAAGCAGGCGCGGCCACCACCGAGGCGGAGCCGTCGGCCGCGTCGGAGAGCACCCCGCAGGAGCTGCCCACCGAGGACGAGGACACCGAGGAGCCGGTGGAATCGGCCTCGCCGACCACCGAAGCGCCCACGATGCCGGATGTGATCGGGGAGACGTCCCAGGCGGCCGAGCGGGGCCTTCCGGAGGATGTCGAGGTCACCATCGAGGAGGTGGAGGTCGAGGATCCCGGTCAGGACGGATACGTCATCGCCACCACCCCCGAGCCCGGGAAGCCTGTCGGAGATTCGGTGACGCTGCAGGTGGGGCGCGCGGCGTCCTCAATCCCGCTCACCCAGATCTCCTTCATCGGGGAGGAGGGGGTCTCCACCGAGTCCGGTCCGGTGCCGATGGATGGACCCGTGCACCCGAACTCGATCACAGCCCAGGTCAACAGCTGGGAGGACGTCCACCGCAGCTCCTACAACCTGGGCCGGAAGTTCGACCGGCTCACGTTCACCCTCGGGCTGTCGGACACCGACAAGTATCCCGACGCCTCGCGCACCGTGGAGATCTACCTCGACCAGGTCAAGGTGTGGTCAGGCTCGGTCACCTTCAAGGAGTACCTTGAGGTCGACCTCCCGGTGAAGGACAAGCTGCGGCTGGACATCGTGTACACCGTGCAGGATGACGACCATCCGGTGTATCTCGCCACCCCCACCCTGTACGGCACCGAGGAGAACATCGATGCCGCTCGCCAGGAGGCTGAGGAGGGCTGAGGCGGCGGCCGGGGGACCGCTGGGTCCACCGACCCCTCCGAGCGTGGAACAATCGATCGATGCCTGTTGACCTCGCTTATGACGATCCCTCCTCCGATGTGCTGCTCGATCCCGCCACCGGCGTGCGGCGCAGCATCCTGCCCGGAGGAGTCCGGCTGCTGACCCAGACGGATCGGAGCGTGCGCAGCGCGACTATCGGTCTGTGGCTGCCGGTGGGCTCCCGTGATGAGACCCCTGCCCACGCCGGGTCGACCCACGTGCTCGAGCATCTGCTGTTCAAGGGCACCCGTCGGCGCAGCGCGATGGACATCGCGGCCGCCTTCGACGAGGTGGGCGGAGACTCCAACGCGGTCACCGCGAAGGAGCACACCCTCTACTACGGACGGGTCCGCTCCTCCGACGTGCCGATGGCCGTGGACGTCCTCACCGACATGATCACCGCGAGCACGCTCGAGGAGGATGCGCTCGTGACCGAGCGCGAGGTCATTCTCGAGGAGCTCGCGATGGCCGAGGACGACCCGAACGACGTCGGGTACGAGACGTTCCTCGCCGACGTGCTGGGACCGGACACAGCCCTCGGCCGCCCCGTCGGCGGGACCGTGGACACCGTCTCCGCGCTCGGCATCGAGGATGTGCGCGCCCACTTCCGTGAGCACTACCGGCCGGACAACCTGGTGGTCACCGCCGTCGGCGACATCGAGCACGAGGAGCTGGCCGGTCTCCTGCAGGCCGGGCTGCGACGCGGCGGCTGGAACCTCGAGGAGGGCGTGGCGCCGACGTGGCGCAGCCGCCCTGAATACTCGGTCGAGAGCGATCCGGGCATTCTCACTGATGTCTCCGCCCTGCAGCCCCACCGCCTGCACCGCCCCACCGAGCAGAACCACATCTACCTCGGGGGACACGGCCTCACCGCCCTCAGCGAGGACCGCCATGCGCTCTCGGTGCTGATGTCGATCCTCGGCGGAGGGATGTCCTCCCGCCTGTTCCAGAACGTTCGCGAGCGTCACGGACTCGCGTACTCGGTGTACTCCTTCAGCGCCGGGTACCGGGACGCCGGACTGTTCGGGTTGTACGCCGCCTGCCGGCCTTCGCGCACCACCCAGGTGGTCGAGCTGCTCGCGGAGGAGCTGGCCCGGATGGGGAGCGCGGGCATCGACGAGCAGGAGCTCGCTCGGGCGAAGGGGCAGATCACCGGGTCCTTCGCCCTCGGCCTCGAGGACACCAGCTCGAGGATGGGACGCCTGGGCACCATTGAGCTGGTCCATGGCCGCTACACCGGCGTCGACGAGACGCTCGAGCGGATCGGCCGGGTCGGGGTGGAGGATGTCCGTGCCCTCGCCGCCCGGTTCTCCGACTCCTTCAGCACCCGCGTCGAGGTCGGTCCCGAGAGCTGAGCGCCGGCACAGCCCCGTACCCCGCAGCCCGGTCCTCGAACGCCCGGACCGTTCCGTCCCTCGCCGCCCGTTCCGTCCTACGTCGCCCGTCGCCACCTTCGCCGCCCGTTCCGCCGCTTACTCAGGAGAGAACCCCATGACTGCCTCCCCGTCCCCTGCTTCGTCCTCGCAGCGTCCCACTCGGGTCGCCGTGCTGGGAGCCTCCGGCCGGATGGGTGCCGCCGCCTGTCAGGCCGTCGAGGACGCCTCCGATCTCGAGCTGGTGGCGCGCATCGGCCGTGGCGATGACCTCGCAGCGATCAGCGAGGCGAAGGCAGAGGTCGCGATCGACCTGACCGTCCCGTCGGTCACCGCGGAGAACGTGCGCTGGCTGGTGGACCACGGCATCCACGCGGTGGTCGGCACCACTGGCTGGACCGAGCAGTCGCTCGCTGCGCTGCGGGACCAGCTCGCCGAGCACTCCGAGGTCGGGGTGCTGATCGCCCCGAACTTCGCGATCGGTGCCGTGCTCGCCATGCGCTTCGCGGAGGTCGCCGCGCGCTACTACGACAGCGCCGAGATCATCGAGATGCATCACGAGAACAAGCTCGACGCCCCATCGGGCACCGCCCGTCACACTGCGGCCGCGATCGCCCGGGGCCGCGCCGCCGCCGGCCTGGGCGCGGTGCCGGATGCCACCGAGAAGGATCCGGACGGCGCACGCGGCGCGGTGATCGATGGGATCCACGTGCACGCCGTGCGCCAGCGCGGCCTGGTCGCCCACGAGGTAGTGCAGTTCGGTGGGGTGGGAGAGCAGTTCGTGCTGCGTCACGATTCCTTCGACCGCGTCAGCTTCATGCCCGGGGTGCTGCTGGGCGTGCGCGAGGTCGCCGCACATCCGGGGCTCACCGTGGGCCTGGACGGCTACATGGATCTCGGCTGAGCAGGCCCCGCCGATGAGAGAGAAGATCTTCGTCGCCGTGCTGGTGCTGATCACCGCGGCCTATGCCTGGGGTCTGGGCTGGATCGCCTGGGGCTTCGTGCGCGCCGGGAGCGCCGTGGGCTACGGCCTGGCCCTCGGCATCGGCATCCTGCTGCTGCTCACCATCTGGGTGACCTGGCGGGAGATGCTGTTCGGGATGGGCGCCGGGCGCCTGGCCCGGAGCTACGAGCCGCCGGCGGAGGCCGACGGCGACGACCCGCGTGCCGAGTTCGAGGCCGCCCGCACCGCGCTCCAGGACGGTGACGAGCAGGACTGGCGCGCCTGGTTCCGCCTCGCGCTGGCCTATGACGCGATGCGGGACCGCAAGGGTGCCCGGATGGCCACCCGTCGCGCCATCGACGAGCACCGACGCCGACCGCAGAGCACTATCGCTGATCGCTGATCGCTGATCGCTGATCGCTGATCGCTGATCGCTGATCGCTGACCGCTGACCGCTGAGCAACGACGCTGTCTGGGGTCGTGAGCACCGCGGCTGGCCGGGGCTCGAGCGATCGAGGTCTAGCCCCAGCCGAGCGCCCGCAGACCGGCCGCGACCGCCGCAGCCCCGACCACGACCACCAGGAACGGTGCTCGCAGGCACAGCAGCACCACCGCCGCGCCGAGGCCCGCCAGTCGCGCATCGAGCACGATGTCGCTGCCGCTGGTCGCGGTCTGCGTGGCGACCAGAGCCCCCAGCAGCGCGATCGGCAGCAGCGTCGTGATCCGGGAGACCTGCGGGCGCTCGAGCACGTCCGGGGGAGCCTGATAGCCCACCCATTTCTGTGCGAACGAGAGCACCGAGGCGGCGATCACCGCGATCCACAGCATGCTCATCGTGATCCACCTTCCGATCGTTCCTCGTCGCTCGCAGGCTCCTCAGCGGGCTCAGCGGGCTCAGCGGGCTCAGCGGGCTCAGCGGGCTCAGCGGGCTCAGCGGGCTCAGTGTGTTCTGCGGGCTCAGCATCCGGCGCGGTGTCGACCTCGATCTCGTGGTGCACCAGGCGCCGACGCGAGGGCAGCAGCCCCGCGACCACCGCCACCAGCGCCGCGGCCAGCACAGGCAGCCCGGAGGGGAGCGCGGGGGTGGTCACCAGCGCCACGAAGGCCGCGGCCACGGCGACTGCGACCGCCTCGCCACTGCGCAGGCGCGGCCACAGCAGCGCGATGAACGCTCCCGCTGCGGCTGCATCCAGCCCCCACGCCCCCGGATCCGCGACATGCTGTCCGGCCAGTGCACCCACCAGCGAGAACAGATTCCAGAAGACGTACACCCACACACCTGCGGCCCAGAACCCGGCCCGCTTCTCCGTGGTCGTGGTGCCGCCTGCCGCCAGTGCGGCGGACTCGTCGATCGTCAGGTGCGCCCGGGCGAGGCCTCGGAAGCCGCCCTGGGGCAGGGACGGAGCCAGGATCAGTCCGTACAGGGTGTTGCGGATCCCGAGCAGCACGGCGGCCAGCGCCGCCCCGATCGCCGAGCCCCCACCGCCCACCACCCCGATGAAGGCGAACTGGCTGCCGCCGGTGAACATCACCGCCGAGAGCACCATCGCCTGCCAGACATCCAATCCGGATGCGGTGGCCAGGGCTCCGAAGGAGATGCCGTACAGGCCGGTGGCCACCCCGATCGACAGCCCGGTCCGGCGGATGGTGCGCAGACGCTCGGCGATGGCGGGGCCGGGGCTCATCGAGGTCGGTGAAGCGGTGGTCATGATGCTCGACACTCTACGGTCACCTGCGCGGATGCTGCCGTCCTGTCCCGTGATCGGTATGAGATTCTGGAGGCATGACGTCTTCTTCTGTCCCCTCCCATGCTGTCCCTTCGGAAGGGCAGGCACTGCCGATGCGCACCTCTGCGCTGCTGCTGGACATGGATGGGACCCTCATCGATTCGGGCCCGTCGGTCGAACGCTCCTGGAACCAGCTGCTGCGCGAGCTCGGCACAGATCTCACCTTCGGCGCGGAGCAGCATGGCAAGCCAGCCCGTCAGGTCCTCGGCGAGCTGCTGCCGGAGCTCGATGAGGCGGCGCTGGACGCCGCTCACCGCCGGATCGAAGAGCTCGAGATCGCCGATGTCGCGGAGATCGTCGTGCTGCCGGGCACCGAAAGGCTGCTGCGCGAGCTCGATGAGGCCGCGGCACAGATCGGTCGCGCCACCTGGACCATCGTCACCTCCTGCACCAGGCCGCTGTTCGAGGCGCGCTGGGCCCGCACCGGCCTGCCGGTCCCCGCGGGTCTCGTCACCGCCGACCAGGTCAGCAAGGGCAAGCCGGATCCCGAGCCTTACCTGCTGGGTGCTGAGCGGCTCGGCATCGATCCCGCCGACACCACCGTGATCGAGGACTCGATCGGAGGCCTGCACTCCGGTGCTGCGGCCGGATCCCGCACCATCGCGGTGACCAGCACCACGCCGGCCAGCGACCTCGCTCCGCTGGCAGATGCGCTGGTCACGTCGTTGGACGACCTCGAGCTCCGGGTCGATGGGGCCGAGCTGGTCCTCTCACGCCGCGGCAGCTGAATTTCACGTCGCGCCTGCCTCGGCGGGTCTTGACCCGTTGATAAGCTCGGGCGGCCGAACCCGGTCCGTCCGCGCGCCTGGAGTCCTCGGGTGCGTCCCTGATGCCCCTCCCTCTCTGTGCCGAGCGCCCTGACTGCGGGCGGCAGCCGTCCCCCTCGAAAGGACTCGTCCCATGTGCGGAATCGCCGGTACCTACGGATTCGGTGCTGACACCGAGGACATCGCCCGCCGGATGAGCGGCGCGCTGGCCCATCGCGGTCCCGACGGCGAAGGACTCTTCGTCGACGACCAGACCGGGCTGGCCCATCGCCGACTGGCCATCATCGACCGTGAGCACGGCGCTCAGCCGATGACCACGGCGGATGGCCGCTACACGATCATCTACAACGGTGAGACCTACAACTACCTCGACCTGCGCTCCGAGCTCGAGGGCCTCGGCCACGTCTTCCGGACCGACTCCGACACCGAGGTGCTGCTCGAGGCACACGCGGAGTGGGGCACTTCCGCCTACGACCGCTTCAACGGCATGTTCGCCTTCGCGATCCATGACGCGCACACCGGCACCGTCACGGTCGCTCGCGACCACTTCGGCATCAAGCCCCTCTACTACTGGGTCGACCCCGCCACCGGCACAGGCACAGATGCTGGCACCCCCAGAGTCGTCTTCGGCTCCGAGATCCGCTCGCTCCTGGCAGCCCGCGTGTTCGAGGCCGCGCCGGATGACCGCGCGGTCTACCGCTACCTGAAGTTCCGCGTCCAGGACGACGACTCCCAGACCTTCTTCGCGGGCGTGAACCGGCTGATGGCCGGTGAGGTGCTGGAGATCAGCGCCGACGGCACCGCGACCTCCTCCTTCACCCGGCTCAAGGACGAGCTGCGCGAGATCGCCGCGCGTCCCAGCCGCCCGTACGACCAGCAGGTCGTGGACGAGTACCGCGAGCGCTTCCAGGAGTCGGTGCGCCTGCGCCTGCAGTCCGAGGTGCCCGTGGGCACCTCGCTCTCCGGTGGCCTGGACTCCTCCGCGGTCGCCGCCGTGATCGCCCGCCAGCTGCGCGAGCAGCCCGAGGACGAGCGCTACAGCGCCGTCGGCACCCGGCAGAACACCTTCTCGGCCGTCTTCCCGAACTCCTCGAACGATGAGGAGCGCTATGTCGACGCGCTGCTGGAGGAGAACCGCGGGCAGATCACCGCCCACAAGATCCTGCCCCAGCCCGCGGCCTTCCTCGAGGACCTGCACGACTTCGTGCGCACCCAGGAGGAGCCGATCATCTCCACCGGCCCGTACGCGCAGTACGCGGTGATGCGCGAGGCCAGCAAGCACGTCACCGTGCTGCTGGACGGCCAGGGCGCCGACGAGATGATGGCCGGGTACAACCCGTACTTCTATGTCTACCTGCGCCAGCTGCGCCGCCAGAAGCGCTTCAAGGAGCTTGCGAGCGAGGTCGTCGGCTCCCGCGACATCCTCCGCAAGCTCGCCCGCACCAAGTTCTCCGGCCGCACCTCCGTGCCGATCGAGGCGCTGCTGAACTCCGGCTTCGTCGCCGAGCACAGCCACGAGAAGGTCACCTCGATCCAGGACGACCTCAAGGAGCGACTGCTCGAGGACACCTTCAAAGCCTCCCTGCCGTCGCTGCTGCGCTACGAGGACAAGAACACGATGCGCTTCAGCATCGAGGGTCGCGTCCCCTTCGTGGACAAGGAGCTGCTGAAGTTCCTGTTCTCCCTCGACGAATCCGCGATCATCCATGATGGCTGGAACAAGCGGATCCTGCGCGAGTCGATGGACGGGATCCTCCCCGACATGATCTCCAAGCGCCGCAACAAGATCGGCTTCACCACCCCCGAGGGGGAGTGGTTCCGCACGATCGCGCCGGAGCTTCGAGACGTGTTCGCCTCGGCATCCTTCGCCTCGCGTCCCTACTTCGACGCCCCCAGCGTGCTGGCGCTGTTCGACGACTACATCGCCCACCCCGAGAACCACGGCACGCTGATGTTCTGGCGCCTGCTGAACGTCGAGCTGTGGATGCGCACCTTCTTCGACGATGCCGAGGGCGCCACCCTCGCGCTCGGCGGCTCCGCGCAGACCGGTGCCCAGGCCGCCCCGACCGTGCCCGCCCCGACGGCAGGTCCCGGCGAGGCTGACCAGGCAGAGGAGACCGAGGCGCCCAAGAGCGACTACGTCGCCAACCCGGACAAGCAGCTCGATCTCGTCTCCACGACAGACCGCCGCAGCTGGCGTCGACTGCCTCTGCAGACCGAGCTGGTGGCTCGCGGCGACGACATCGAGAAGCTCGCCCGTGAGCGCGTCGAACGTTTCGCCGCCGGACTCCCCGCCGGGACCGTGCCCGCCGGAGCGCCCTGGTACTTCGTGATCAGCGAGAAGATCATCGCGATCGCGCAGGGCCGCTCCTGGTTCACCTGGGAGGTCAAGCCCCGCCGCTCGGCGAAGGTGCTCAGCCGCTTCGTCACGCGCACCCCGGCCGGTATCGGCCTGGGCGACCCCACCACGATGGAGCTCGCGATCCGCGAGGTCGGACTGCCCCGGGTGCTCGCGGCCTCCGCGGCCGGCGCCGCGGGCAAGGTGATCGGTCGGAAGGGTCTGTTCTACGAGGTCGTCGGCGCGAACGTGCGGGCGATCGACGGACCGACCCCGTACTCGGCGTTCCCCTCGAACGTCTCCGCCAAGCTGCCGCCGAAGGATCCGGATGCGGTCTCCGCACGGATCTCCGCGGCGATCCGCAGCGCGGACATCCCCGCCGAGCTGCGCGAGAGCTTCGTGGGAACCGTGGTGATGGATGCCAACGACATCGGCCGCAATGTCCTGGGCTCCGACGTGTCGACGCCGCACGAGCACCTCGAGGCGACCTTCGCGGACAACCCGCTCGGCCAGGGCCGTCAGCGCACCCCGCTGGCGATCCTCGTCGATCTCGGCATCGCGTCACAGCAGTGAGCAGCCGCGGGCCTGGTCTAGGCTCCGGGCAGCAGAACATTCTCGGGAGGAGACCATGACCAGCACCGAAACGCGCTCTGCGCGACCGTTCGGCGCGGTGGGGACCGCGATGGTCACCCCGCTCACCGAGGACGGCCATGGCGTGGACCTGGAGTCCGCGCAGAAGCTGGCCGACCATGTGGCCCGGCACGGCAACGACATGATCGTGGTCTCCGGCACCACCGGGGAGGCGCCCACCCTCACTGACGTCGAGAAGCTCGAGCTGGCTCGCGCGGTGAGGGATGCCGTCGGCCCCGAGGTCACCGTGGTCGCAGGGGTCGGCACCTACGACACCGCCCACTCGATCGACCTCGCGCGGGAGCACGCCAAGCTCGGGATCGACGGGCTGCTGGTGGTCACTCCGTACTACTCCAAGCCCAGCCAGGCCGGGATCATCGCGCACACCACCGCGATCGCGGATTCCACGGACCTGCCGGTGATGCTCTATGACATCCCGGGCCGCACCGGCACCCCGCTGAGCTTCGAAACCCTGCTGCGCCTCGGCGAGAACCCGCGGATCCTCGCAGTGAAGGACGCCAAGGCTGATCTGCAGCAGGCGAGCCGGGTCATGGCGCAGACGGACCTCGTCTACTACTCCGGCGAGGACGGGCTGAACCTGCCCTGGATGTCCATCGGCGCTGCCGGGATGGTGTCCGTGGTCGGCCAGGTCGCCGGCGATCTCGAGCGGGAGATGGTCGAGGCCGTGGATCGGGACGATCTGCCCGCCGCGCTCGCCGCGCACCGCGCGCTGGTCCCGGTGGTCGAAGCGATCATGAACCACATGCCCGGTGCCGTGGCCGCGAAGGCCGCACTCCACCTGCAGGGCGTGCTGCCGCATGCTGCGATGCGCGGCCCGCACGTCCCGGCCGACACCGACCAGCTGCGCATGCTCTCGGACGCACTGGACGCCGCTGGCCTGCTCTGAGCAGAATCACCCCTCTGACCAGCGCGGAGCTGCCGATGTCCACTGCCTTCTCCCAGCGTCCCGACCTGCCGCCGGAGCTCGAGCCCGGCACTCTGCGGATCACGCCGCTCGGCGGGCTCGGAGACGTCGGCCGCAATATGACCGTCCTCGAGTTCGACGGGCGTCTGCTGATCGTCGACTGCGGAGTGCTCTTCCCCGAGGACTCCCAGCCCGGCGTCGACCTGATCCTCCCCGACTTCGATCTCATCGCCGATCGCCTGGCCGACGTCGAGGCGATCATCCTGACCCACGGCCATGAGGACCACATCGGGGCGGTGCCCTACCTGCTGCGGCGGCGGCCCGACATCCCCCTGGTGGGCAGCAGGCTCACGCTCGCCTTCCTCGAGGCGAAGCTGAAGGAGCACAGGATCCGTCCCGTCACCACCGTGGTGGCGGAAGGACAGCAGCTGGACTTCGGGCCCTTCGACTGCGAGTTCGTAGCGGTCAACCACTCGATCCCCGACGCCCTCGCGGTGCACGTGGCCACCCCGGCCGGCACGGTGCTCCACACAGGCGACTTCAAGATGGACCAGCTGCCGCTCGATGGCAGGATCACCGATCTGCGCGCCTTCGCCCGGCTCGGCGAGGCCGGCGTGGACCTTTTCATGACGGACTCCACCAATGCGGAGGTCCCGGGGTTCACCGTCGGGGAGCAGGAGATCGGCCCCACCCTCGAGGCGATCTTCGCCCGCGCCCGGCAGAAGATCGTGGTCGCGTCCTTCTCCAGCCACGTCCACCGTGTTCAGCAGGTGCTGGACGCCGCCGCGCGCCATGGCCGCAGAGTCGCCTTCGTCGGCCGTTCGATGGTGCGGAACATGGGCATCGCCGCCGAGCTCGGCTACCTCCACGTCCCGCCGGACACGATCATCGACGCGAAACAGATCGGCAGCCTCCCCGAGGAACAGGTCGTGCTGATGTGCACCGGCAGCCAGGGCGAGCCGATGGCGGCGCTGGGACGCATCGCGAAGGGCGACCACCAGGTGAGCGTGGGCCCGGGTGACGTCGTCATCCTCGCCTCGTCCCTCATCCCGGGCAACGAGAACTCCGTGTTCCGGGTGATCAACGGGCTGATGGCGCTCGGCGCCGAGGTGATCCACAAGGGCTCCGCCACGGTCCACACCTCAGGGCACGCCAGCGCCGGGGAGCTGCTGTACTGCTACAACATCGTGCGGCCCCGCAACGTGATGCCGATCCATGGCGAGGTGCGCCATCTCATCGCGAACGGGAAGCTCGCCGAGTTCACCGGGGTCCCGCGCGAGCGGATCGTGCTGGCCCAGGACGGACATGTCATCGATCTGAAGAACGGCATCGCCGCCACGGTCGGCGCGGTGCCGAACAGCTATGTGTATGTGGACGGCTCGAGCGTCGGCGAGATCTCCGAGGCCGACCTCCAAGACCGTCGCACGCTCGGGGGTGAGGGCTTCATCTCTCTGTTCGCCGTGGTCAGTGCCGAGACTGGAGCGCTGATCGTCGGGCCGGAGATCCACATCCGTGGGATGGCCGAGGACCACGGCGTCTTCGAGGAGATCCGGCCGGAGATCGTCGCGGCGCTGGAGAACGCGATCGCAGAGCAGTCCGAGCGCAGGGACACCTATCGGCTGCAGCAGGTGATGCGTCGGGTGGTGGGACGCTATGTCTCCCGGCGATTGCGGCGACGACCGATGATCGTCCCCGTCGTCATCGAGTCCTGACCCTCCCGTCCGGGGCGAGCCGGCTCTGAGACCGCCCGTGTGACGAGGCCGGGGGCCCCGCCTCCCGAGTGCGGGGTGGCGCGGAATGTAGCATCGGGCTCATGGCGACACGTACGTCTTCCCCCGCACGTGCGTCGAAAGGCTCCTCTCGGACCGCTGCTGCCGGCACCTCGCGCACCACCGGCTCCGGGGCGAACGACCCCTCGACGCTCCCTCTGCCGGTGCGCGCTGTGCGCTCCGGCTATCTGGCGATCGCTCGCATGGTCGGCGGAATGATCCGCTCGATCGGCGTGCAGCGATGGGAGGTCGCCCCTGAGCAGCGACGTGACGGCTATGCGCTGTTCCTCCTGCTCATCGCGATCCTGGTCGCCGTCGTCGAATGGTGGCAGTCCACGGGACCGGTGCTCGGTGCCGTGCACACCGCGGTGGCCGGCACCTTCGGGATCTCCTCGATGGTGATCCCGCTGCTGGCCGCCGGCTGGTCCCTGCGCATGTTCCGACGCCCGGATCAGGTGCGCGCCAACTCCCGCATCGCGATCGGCATCGCGATCCTGCTCACCGCGATCTCGGCGATCGCCTCGGTCTCGGCACGGCTGCCCGCTCCGGCGGACGGAATCGACGCGCTTGCCCGCGGGGGAGGGGTGCTGGGCTTCCTGGCCGCCGCCCCGCTCGAGGCGCTCCTCCCGCCGGTCGCGGTGGTCGTCATCCACTCACTCCTGATCGCCTTCGGGATCCTCGTGCTCACCGCCACCCCGGTCGAGTCGATCCCCTCGCGCCTGCGCGACGTCTACGACGTCGCCGTGGGCCGCAGCGAGGAGGAGGACGCGGAGCGGGTCGCCTTCGGGCTGCGCCCCCGCCGGGTGGACCCCGCGATGCACGAGCAGGCGACCGAGGCCCAGACCACCGGCAGGCCCCGCCGTCGCAGCCGTCGGGAGAAGGCCGAAGCGGCCGAGCGCGATCACGAGAACTTCGGCTACGTCGGCGACGAGGCCTTCGAACAGGGCGTGGACGAGGACGCCGCGACGGCGGCGACGGCGAAGAAGAAGAGCCGCCGCACCGCCCAGCGCCGCAGCGCCCCCGCCGACGCCGCGGATGTCTACGACGTGGTCGAGGACGAGAACCACCGCGCCAAGACCTTCCCGGGCAAGGGCGCGGCGGGCCCCGATGCCACGACGCCGCTGCCTTCGGCCGCGAAGTCCGCCGCCGCCAGGACCACCCCGACCAAGGCTGTGCCGACCAAGCCGGCACAGGAGGAGAAGGCGGAGCTGGTCCCGCCACCGATGGGCGACCTTCCCCGCGCCGGCGAACAGCTGGAGCTCGCCGGAGACATCGTCTACACGCTGCCGGACTCCTCCTTCCTGCTGGAGGGTCCGCCCCACAAGACCCGCTCCGAGGCCAACGACCATGTGGTCGCCGCACTCGGCGAGGTCTTCGAGCAGTTCAACGTCAATGCCGAGGTGGTCGGCTTCTCCCGTGGTCCCACGGTGACCCGCTACGAGGTCGAGCTCGCTCCGGGCACCAAGGTCGAGAAGGTCACGGCCCTGGACAAGAACATCTCCTACGCCGTGGCCAGCGCCGACGTGCGGATCCTCTCGCCGATCCCCGGCAAGAAGGCCATCGGCATCGAGATCCCCAACACCGACCGCGAGACGGTCGCGCTGGGCGACGTGCTGCGCAGCTCCGTGGCGCGCCGCAACGAGCACCCGCTGGTGATGGGCGTGGGCAAGGACGTCGAGGGCGGCTACGTCGTCGCGAACCTCGCCAAGATGCCCCACCTGCTCGTCGCCGGTGCCACCGGAGCCGGCAAGTCCAGCTTCGTGAACTCCATGATCACCTCCATCCTGATGCGTTCCACGCCGGAGGAGGTGCGGATGGTGCTGGTGGACCCCAAGCGCGTCGAACTCACCATCTACGAGGGCATCCCGCACCTGATCACTCCGATCATCACCAACCCGAAGAAGGCCGCCGAAGCCCTCGAGTGGGTCGTCAAGGAGATGGACGCCCGCTACGACGACCTCGCCGCCTTCGGGTTCAAGCACCTCGACGACTTCAACAAGGCCGTCCGGGCCGGAGAGGTGAAGCTGCCCGCCGGCAGCGAGCGCCGCCTCGCCCCGTACCCCTACCTGCTGGTCGTGGTCGACGAGCTCGCGGACCTGATGATGGTCGCCCCGCGCGACGTCGAGGCGTCGATCCAGCGCATCACGCAGCTCGCACGAGCTGCCGGGATCCACCTGATCCTGGCCACCCAGCGCCCCTCGGTCGACGTCGTCACCGGCATCATCAAAGCCAATGTGCCCAGCCGTCTCGCCTTCGCGACCTCGTCGCTGCAGGACTCCCGGGTCATCCTCGACTCCGTCGGCGCCGAGAAGCTGATCGGTCAGGGCGACGCCCTGTTCCACCCGATGGGCAAGGCCAAGCCGATGCGTGTTCAGGGCGCCTGGGTCAACGAGTCCGAGATCCACAAGGTCGTCGACCACGTCAAGACCCAGATGAAGCCCAACTATCGCGAGGACGTCCAGGTCGTCGCGGCCAAGAAGCAGATCGACGACGACATCGGCGACGATCTCGACGTCCTGCTGCAGGCAGCGGAGCTCGTGGTCACCACCCAGTTCGGCTCCACCTCGATGCTGCAGCGCAAGCTCCGGGTGGGCTTCGCGAAGGCTGGTCGCCTGATGGATCTGCTCGAGTCCCGCGAGATCGTGGGCCCCTCCGAGGGATCCAAGGCCCGCGACGTGCTGGTCCATCCCGACGAGCTCGGCACCGCCATCGCCCGCATCCGCGGCGAGGACGTCCCGGCGGATGGCGAGGATGAGCCCTATGCCGCCGATCAGGCCGTCGACCTCGAACAGGAGGATCCGGAGCCGGTCGCCGAGGGTCACGGCGGGGATGATCGCTACGCGAACGATCCGCTGGCCGATGACGGCTCCGAGCCCGCGATCGACTATCACGATGACGGGGACGAGGAGCAGAGCGAGGACGTCTGGAGCCTCACCGGCCGCTGAGCCGGCGAGCGACCCCGCAAGCCACTCCGTTCACTCGCCCCGCCGTCCACCCACCCCGCCGTCCGCCCACCTCACCAGCGATCGTTCAGCCTCGACCGCCCACCTCCACCTTCAGCCCGCATCACCGATGCGGACCCCGCCCCACAGCCAGGAGCCCCGATGACCACCCCGCGCACCGAAGAGGTCCCGCTCTGGAACATCGCCAACATCCTCACCATGGTGAGGTGTGCGATGGTCCCGCTGCTGGTGGTGCTCGCGATCCTGTACGCAGACTCGGTGCCCGGCAGATTGCTGGTCGCCGGAGTGTTCGTGCTCGCGATGATCACGGACTTCGCGGACGGCTATCTCGCGCGCAGCCGGAACCTGATCACCGACTTCGGCAAGATCATGGACCCGATCGCAGACAAGGCGATGACCGGGGCAGCGCTGATCATGCTCTCGGTGTGGGAGTACGTGCCGTGGTGGATGACAATCCTGATCCTGGTGCGCGAGTTCGGCATCACGATCATGCGCTTCACGATCCTCAAGTACGGGGCGCTGCCGGCGAACATGGCCGGCAAGGCCAAGACGATGGTCCAGACCATCGCCATCACCTTCTGCCTGATCCCCTTCGAATTGTGGTGGACCCCGGCCCGCTGGATCGGCCTCGCGCTGGTGCTCCTGGCCGTGGTGCTGACCGTCTGGTCCGGAGTCGTCAACCTCAAGGACGGCCTGCGGCTGCGTCGTGAGGCCCTGGCCGGGAACGCATGAGCACGTCGCCGGGCTCGTCGTCGCACGACGCAGCCGTCCAAGGGGGAGACACCGGGAGCGGCGCTGGAACCGCTGGCCGGAACGGGAACGGGACCGGGTCCGGCAGCAAGGGTGAACGACCCGTCGATCCTGCCTCCCTCATCGCCCGCGCCTCCGCACGGGGATGGTGGATCGCGACCGCCGAGTCGCTGACGGCCGGCGGACTGGTGGCCCGCCTGGTGGACGCGCCCGGGGCCAGTGCGGCGATCGCCGGGGGAGCGGCCTGCTATTCCTACGAGGCCAAGACCCGTGTGCTCGGGATCGACCCTGACCTGCTCTCCGCCACCGGTGCGGTGACTGCAGAGGTCGCGACCGCGATGGCGGAAGGAGCGCTCAGCCTGTACGGCGCCGATATCGCCGTGTCCACCACCGGGGTGGCGGGCCCCGGCCCTGACGAGAGGGGGGTCGCCCAGGGCACGGTGTTCCTGGGCCTCGCCCAGCGCGGCGCGAGAACCGTGACCCGTGAACTCCGTCTCAGCGGGGGGAGAGCCCAGATCCGGTCCCGGACCGTCGATGCCGCACTCGTGCTGCTGGACGAGGCGCTCGCGGAGCAGCAGCCGCCCAGCTCAGCCAGTCAGCGCTGATCGCTCCTCCCCATCGTCCCGCCATGCACACCCTCCAGGGAATGATCGGGCGTGGCCCACTACACTCTGGGGAACAGTTTCTCGGGTGCGGGCGTTGTGCCTTCTGTGATGACATCGACGTACCGCATTCCCGAGGTGCACCATCAGTTCACCCACAGTCAGAGGAAAGGAGGCAGGTCCATGATTCTGTTCCGCCAGGAGCTGGGAGACGTGCTGCGCGACGCGCGCCGTACCCAGGGCCGCACGCTTCGGCAGGTATCCTCCGACGCCCGTGTGTCACTGGGCTATCTCAGTGAGATCGAGCGCGGCCAGAAGGAGGCCTCCAGCGAGCTGCTGGTCTCCGTGACCGATGCGCTCGGTCTCCCGTTGTCCTTCGTGCTGCGCGAGGTGTCCGAGAGGATCGCGATCGCTGAGCAGGTGACGATCCCCGATACCGTCCCCGAGGGTCTGGTCGACGGCACGAAGCCGCTGGTCGGCGCTCGCTGAGGTGCGACGCAGCGAGTTCACCGAGCTGGCCGACCATGTCTTCGGGCCGGCACTCGCACGCATATACACCCAGGACCTCGTGCTCGAGGAGATCGGCGGACTGACCGCCGAGCAGGCTCTCGAGCACGGGGTCCCCGTGCGTTCGGTGTGGGCAGCCCTGTGCGATGCCATGGACGTCCCCGACTCCGCGCGGTGGGAGATCCCGCTCGCGCAGCGGCGGCGCTGAGCAGGCCCGAGCTCTCGAGCAGATCCGTTCACGACACACCGCACGACACGCCGCGATCTGGTTCGCGTTCGAACGTCTGTTCGGTAGTCTGTTCCTCGACGGTCCTCCCAGCACCCGCTCCACACACCGACCTCTCCTCCCCAGCGCCCCTCCATCCACAGGGGTCACGGACAGCGGTCGAATGTCGGGGTCGGCGCCTAGTGTGGCCGCACTGGTCACCGCGTCGGTACTCCCGGCCCTCAGGAAGGAACAAGCACATGGCTGCACCGAAGTCATCCAAGCCCCCGGTCACGAAGTCGTCCGCAAAGGACCGCAGCTCCTCGCTCGACAGCGCACTCGCGCAGATCGATCGGCAGTTCGGCAAGGGCTCGATCATGCGCCTGGGCGACGACACCCGCCCGCCGGTCGAGGTCATCCCCACCGGCTCGGTGGCGCTGGACGCAGCATTGGGTATCGGCGGTCTGCCCCGCGGGCGCATCGTGGAGATCTACGGCCCGGAGTCCTCCGGCAAGACCACGCTCGCCCTCCACGCCGTGGCCAACGCGCAGCGCAACGGCGGCATCGCGGCTTTCATCGATGCCGAGCATGCGATGGATCCGGAGTACGCGAAGAAGCTCGGCGTCGACACCGACGCACTGCTGGTCTCCCAGCCGGACACCGGTGAGCAGGCCCTGGAGATCACCGACATGCTGATCCGCTCCGGCGCACTGGACATCGTCGTCATCGACTCGGTCGCCGCACTGGTGCCCAAGGCAGAGATCGAAGGCGAGATGGGCGACTCGCACGTCGGCCTGCAGGCTCGCCTGATGTCGCAGGCGCTGCGCAAGCTCACCGGTGCGCTCTCCGCCTCGGGCACCACCGCGATCTTCATCAACCAGCTGCGCGAGAAGATCGGCGTGTTCTTCGGCAGCCCGGAGACCACCACCGGTGGCAAGGCGCTGAAGTTCTATGCCTCGGTGCGTATGGACATCCGCCGCATCGAGACTCTCAAGACCGGCACCGACGCCGTGGGCAACCGCACCCGGGTCAAGGTCGTGAAGAACAAGATGGCTCCGCCCTTCAAGCAGGCCGAGTTCGACATCCTCTACGGCGAGGGGATCTCCCGCGAAGGCGGCCTGATCGACCTCGGCGTCGAGCACGGCCTGGTCCGCAAGTCCGGTGCCTGGTTCACCTATGAGGGGGATCAGCTGGGGCAGGGCAAGGAGAACTCCCGACAGTTCCTCAAGGACAATCCGGACCTGGCCGCGGAGATCGAGGAGAAGATCCTCCGCACCCTCGGAGTGGGCAAGTACGCCGCCGAGCCCGAGGCGCCGGCGACCGAGGCTCCCCTCGGCGAGGACGAGTTCCTCGACGAGGATGTCCCCGCCACGATCTGATCGATGGCACCTCAGCACGCACGCGGCGGGGGGCCCGCCCCCCCCCGCCCGCCCGCCCCCCCCCGGGTGGCACAAAAACCGCCCCCCCCCCCCCCCCCCCGGGGGGGCGCCCCCCCTTCTCGTCTGCCTGTCCGCCCCACTGCGGGGACGCCCTGCAGGCGCGCACTGCGGGTAGGCGCGCTCAGGTGGGTCGTGCAGCAGCCCAATCGCTCAGCAGGTCAAACGCGCAGCAGCTGTTCGGCGTGGATCGCGTACTCGACCCAGTAGGTGCTGCGGCCCTCTCGGGCCTCCCGGGCCCCAGTGGCGGCGAAGCCGAGACGCTCATAGAGACCCTGAGCCGGAGTGTTGGTGTCGTCGACATCCAGCCGCAGGTCCGGTCGCCCGAGCTCGAGGGAGAGACGAGCGGCACTCGCGAGGAGGACACGGGAGAGTCCAGTGCCGCGAGCAGCAGGACGGACCCAGAGCGAGACGATGTAGGCGCGGTCCGCGGGGATCACATGCTCGGGGGTGTAGCCGGCAGGGAGCAGGGCGATCCCGCCGAGCACCGATCCCCCGCGTCGGGCCTGGAGATGGACTCGCGGTCCGGCGATCTCCCGGCGCCATTGCCGCTCGTCTCGGCGGCGGGCCTCTGCCGGATCCGCCCAGAACGCCTCGGGGTCGGCGGCGAGCATGTCCAGCCGCAGATCCCGATGGCTGGCCCAGTCCTCGCCGGTTACGCGATGGATCCGCACCGTGGTGGCGGCGTCCGTGCCCGTGGTCGTCCTCATTGCCGGTGCTCCGTCTCCCGGGTTCGTGCCGATCGCTGCTACGTGCTGATCACTGCTGTGTGCGAGCGTCCGCCGAGCGGCGGACAGAGGACGGGCCCGGTTCTAGTGGAACCGGGCCCGTCCTCACTGCTGAACGTCAGTCGAGGTAGTCGCGCAGCACCTGCGAGCGCGAGGGGTGACGCAGCTTCGACATGGTCTTGGACTCGATCTGACGGATCCGCTCACGGGTCACGCCATAGACCTTGCCGATCTCATCGAGCGTCTTGGGCTGACCGTCCTCGAGCCCGAAGCGCATCGAGACCACTCCGGCCTCACGCTCGGAGAGGGTGTCCAGCACCGAGTGGAGCTGCTCCTGCAGCAGGGTGAAGCTCACTGCATCGGCCGGGACCACGGCCTCGGAGTCCTCGATCAGGTCGCCGAACTCGCTGTCGCCGTCCTCACCGAGCGGGGTGTGCAGGGAGATCGGCTCGCGACCGTACTTCTGGACCTCCACGACCTTCTCGGGCGTCATGTCCAGTTCCTTGGCGAGCTCCTCCGGGGTGGGCTCCCGGCCGAGGTCCTGCAGCATCTGCCGCTGGACGCGGGCGAGCTTGTTGATGACCTCGACCATGTGCACTGGGATGCGGATGGTGCGGGCCTGGTCCGCCATGGCGCGAGTGATGGCCTGGCGGATCCACCAGGTGGCATAGGTGGAGAACTTGTAGCCCTTGGCATAGTCGAACTTCTCGACCGCGCGGATCAGGCCGAGGTTGCCCTCCTGGATGAGGTCCAGGAACAGCATCCCGCGACCGGTGTAGCGCTTGGCCAGGGAGACCACGAGGCGCAGGTTGGCCTCGAGCAGGTGATCCTTGGCGGCGCGGCCGTCCTGGGAGATGATCGCCAGCTCGCGACCGGCCTTGGTCTTGGTGATCGACTCGTCGCCCTTGAGCTTCTGCTCGGCGTAGAGACCGGCCTCGATGCGCTCGGCCAGCTCGACCTCCTGCGCAGCGTTCAGGAGTGCGACTTTGCCGATCTGCTTGAGGTAGTCCTTGACCGGGTCGGCGGTGGCGCCGGCGGTGACGACCTGCTGGGCGGGGGCGTCATCCTCAGCGGCGTTGAAGACGAAGCCGCCGGACTCCTCGACCTTCGTGTCGGTCGCGGACCTGGCCTTCTTCGCCTCGGTCTCCTCCGACTCCTCCTCGGTGTCGGAGTCGGCCTCGGCGGCCTTGGGTGCGGCGGCCTTCTTGGCGGCCGGCTTCCGGGCGGCGGTCTTGCGTGCAGGGGCCTTCTTGGCGGGGGTCTTCGGTGCGGCGGTGTCAGCGGTCTCGACAGCGTCGGTCTCGACGGCCTCGGAGCTCTCCGCTGCCTTCGTGGCCGCGGCGCTTGTCGAGCGCTTCGCCTTGGAGGCGGTCTCAGCAGTACTGGAGGAGGTCACAGAGTTCCTTCTTCCGGCGGCGGCCCGGCATGGGCGGTCCGCCACACTCGGGCGATCGGTCTTCTCGGCGCGGCTCGCGGTCTCCGCTCCGTGTCACGTCACCGGTATCTACCGGTTTCACGGCGCACGAACGCACGGTGCCGTCAAGCCTGTTGAGTATAACGCCGCTCGCAGTGGTTTATTCCCACCCGCTCAGGCGCCTGTGACGCCACCGACCCCACTCGCGTGGTGGTCGTCCTTGACGGCGAGCACCGGACAGGCCGCGCCGAGCACGACCCGACGCGCCGAGGCGCCCAGGTTCAGCTTCCCGATCGGCGGCTTCCGGCGGAGCCCGATCACGACCAAGCTCGCCGCGACCTCGTCCACGACCGAGAGGATGAACTCCCCGATATCGCTCTCGAGGCTGCTCCGCACGGCGACGTCGGCCTGCTCGGTGCCGAGCGCGCGCAGTTCGTCACGCACCTCGTCCTCGGTGGCGGCAGTAATCCCACGCTCAGCGTCGTGATAGAGATGTGAGGCGATGACCAGCCCCTCCCCCGTGCGCGCTCCATAGCGGAGGGCGGCCTTCAGCGCGGCCCGTCCCTGACCCGACGGGGAGTACCCCACGACGATGCTCATGCGACGTCTCCTCCCTGCGACCGTGCAACGGTGCAGTCACACCGGCTGACCCAGCTTAGTCGCCGATGAGGGTGCCGATCCACTCCTCGAGTCCCGGATGGGCGAGCAGGAATGCATCATGCCCGACAGGCGAGGTGGCCACCTGCCACTGCGCCTGGGGGACGTGCTGGGCGATCTCCTCCACCAGAGCCGGCGGGAAGAGCCGATCAGAATCGATCGCGACCACCAGTGTGCGGGCACGGACACGGCCCAGGGCCTGTGCCACGCCTCCGCGACCTCGGCCGACGTCATGGGTGCTCATCGTCTGCGCGAGCGTGATGTAGGAGTTCGCGTCGAACCTGCGGGCGAGCTTGACCGCATGGTGATCGAGATAGCTGGTCACCTGGTGCCTGCCCCGGCCGTCATAGGGGTCCTCTCGCCCCTGGGCCTGATTGCCGAAGCGGCTCTCGAGCTCTTCCGCCGTGCGATAGGTGGTGTGCGCGATCCGCCGGGCGATGCCCAATCCGGACTTCGGCCCCTGCCCGCTGCCGCCGTCGTAGTAGTCCCCTCCCTGGTACTCCGGGTCCAGCTGGATCGAGGCGATCTGAGCGTTGTTCCAGGCGATCTGGTCCGCGGTCGCCCGAGCGGAGGAGGCGATGACGCAGAGCCGCTGCACCTCGTCGGGGTGGGAGACGCCCCATTCGATGGCGCGCATCCCTCCCATCGAGCCGCCGATCACGAGCGCCCAGTGCTCGATGCCGAGCTGGTCCCGCAATCGTCGCTCGGCATCAACCTGATCGCGGGTGGTGATGATGGGGAATCGCGAGCCGTAGGGGAGGCCGTCCGCACCTGGCGAGCTGGGCCCGGTGGTGCCCTGGCATCCACCGAGCACGTTCGGTGCGATCACATGGAAGCGGTCGGTGTCGATCGGCCGGCCGGGGCCGACCATCTCCTCCCACCAGCCAGGGCTGGGGTGGCTACCTCCGGCCGGGCCTCGTACGTGGGAATCACCCGTCAGTGCATGGAGCACCAGCACGGCGTTGCCACGGTCCTGGTCCAGCTCCCCCCAGGTCTCGTAGGCGATGGTGACATCGTCGAGGATCTCCCCGTTCTCGAGCAGGAGCGGGCCGATCTCGGCGAACTGACGGTCACCAGCTCCCCTCTCCGGGCGCCAGGCGCCCGACGCCGAGGCTGGATCCGCGGGAGCCGAGTCCGTCGGAACGGAATCCGTGGAAGCCGAGTCCGTCGGAGCGGAGTCCGTGGGAGCGGACGGCGCGTGCAGGGCCCCGTCGCGGGCGGGGATTCTCGCATCGACAAATCGGTGCTCTCCGAGGACGGTCATCGGTGCTGCTCCTTCGGTGGCCTCCCCCGCGCAAGGCATCGTGGCGGCCCGGGTCAGGCGCTGGGCCACCAGGCAGGGAAGATCGGCGTATCGGTCATCCGTGAGAGCAAGGGTGCCAGAGTCGACTCCGGTTCCTGTTCCCGGAGCTCATCGACGAGACTGCCCGCAGTGGCGAAGCGGTGGTTCCACCATGCCAGCAGCACCAGCAGCGCGGTCAGGGCTCGCCATGCTGACCGGGCGATGCGGCGCTCTGCCGGCAGTGCCGCCACCATGGCCGCCGCGGCGATGCGCCGGAGCTTCTCGAGCCCCATGTACCACCTTCCACCTGCGCAGACGTCGTCGTGCGGCCGCCACTCCCGATCACTGACCAAGGTCTGCAGGAGGGTCTCGCGGTCGATGACGCGAGTGTCGCCATGCTCGACGAACTGGGCCAGCAGCTCCCAGTGGAGCCGCTCGACGGCGATGGCGGACAGCAGCGACGCGATCTGTTCACACTTCGTCATCCGTTCTGCCGGAGTGAGGCTGAGGGCACCGCCGCCGAGCCTGTCCAGTGCGGAGAGCGCCGCTGTGAAGAGCTTGCCGGGGTCCGCTTCCGAGGAGAGGTCGAGTGCAGGGAGCCGAAGGCCGCGACCGATCTCCTCCAGCATCGGGTTCGGAGCGTCGTGGTGCGGGATGGCGCGCCCGGTGAGGACGGCCGACGCCGCCGCGCGGGTGTCGGAGAACGCGCGCAGCGGTCCGGTCGCCGTCACGCCGACGTCCCCTGCTCCTCCCTCGTGCAGATTCCTCTCCAGCTCCCAGGAGGTCGACCCCGCCGCGCCGTGGAGGGACAGGAGCTGGAACATGGGCGCGGGCGAGGACTCGGACTCCAGCGTCCGGGCAGCGGCGTGAAGGAGCTGCCCTGCACGACGCATGACCTCGTGGATCACGGGCTCCAGCAGATCCTGGTATCCGTCACCGAGCACGATCAGTGCATGCACGACGGGGCCGCCGCGATCGCGCATCAGCGCCAGGTGGCGCTCGAGGTTCTCACCGCCCCCGGGTCCCAGCAGGTCGGCCAGTGCCGAGCGGGTGATCATCGGTGGGGAGCTGGCGCCACCGGAACTGGCGAGGATCAGCGAATCCACGGGAGGCTCACGCAGGCACAGCCTGGCTTCTGCGAGCAGCTCGGCGGGGTCATGGACGTCGAGGACGTGGCGGCCGTGATCGGCAGGGGTGATGTGAGTGGTCATGTCTCAGACCTTCACCGATCTGTCGCCGCCACAGGTGCGAACCTGGCTCCTTGGGGATGGACAGCCGCTGTGGAGGAACCGTCCGACGGGAGGGCCGCACAGCTGCGCGTGGGAAGATCGTGACGCCCGCCAGAAAGGAAGTTCCCGATGCCCCCTTCCCACACGCCGCCCCTCGGCGACCGCCTGCACGCGCTCGACGAGCTGCTGGTGGAGCGGGTCGCCGAGGTCACCCGCGCCGAGCTGGCCGCGCATCGGCGGCACCTCGAGGAGATCTCGCCGGAGGCCGCCGGACTGATCGACGCCCTCACCGGCTACCTCGAGGGAGGGAAACTGCTGCGCCCCCGCTTCTGCTTCTGGGGCGGCGTGGCGACGCTGGGCCGGGAGCCGACGCCCACGGAGGTGGACGCATTGGCCCGACTCGGCGCTGCGATCGAGCTGATCCAGGCAGCAGCGCTGATGCATGACGACGTCATCGATCACTCCCCGATGCGGCGCGGACGACCGGCTCTGCATATGCAGGCCGAGCAGGAACATCGCAGTGCAGGCCTGGCCGGTGCCCCAGAGGAGTACGGGATCGCGACCGCGATCGTGCTGGGCGATCTCGCGTTGAGCTGGTCCGAGCAGATGGCCGCCGGGGTTCAAGGAGCTCCCGTCCCGGTGACCCGCGCCCGCCGTGAGTTCGATGCGCTGCGCACGGAAGTGATGTCCGGGCAGTACCTCGACATCCTCCACCAGGCCGGAGGGTTCTCCTCAGCCCCCGATGCGGAGCTGGCCGCGCTCTCCGTCATCCGGTGGAAGACGGTGCCGTACACGGTGCTGCGGCCGGTGCGGATCGGTGCCGCTTTTGCAGGGGCGCCGGACCAGGCGCTGGATGCCCTCTCAGCCTGGGCGATCGAGGTGGGGACGGCTTTCCAGCTGCGGGATGACCTGCTCAGCGTGGTCGGGGATCAGGACGAGACCGGCAAACCGATCGGCGGAGACATCGTCGAGGGCAAGCGCACCGTACTGCTGGCGCGCACGCGGCAGGCCGCTGACGCCAGTGGCCGAGCGCTGCTGGACGAGGTCGTCGGCAACCCCGAGGCGGACGAAACGCAGATCAGCGCAGTCCACGCGCTGATGGTGTCCACCGGCGCCGTCAGCTCCGTGGCCGACGAGGTGCGCCGACGGGCGGCACGGGCCCGTGCGCTGCTTCTGGACACGCCAGAACTGGGTGAGCTGGGCGCCCAGGGCCGCGCAGGCCTCGAGGCGCTCGCGGACCTCGCCACGGATGTGGACTCGCTGCCCGCCTGACGGAGTCTGAGAAGCAGGGTCCTGCGCCGAGGTGTCTCTGCACCGGCAGGCCTCTGCGCCGCCAGATCTCGGCGCTTCCGGTCCTCTGGGTCGGACGGACAGAAAGAGGTCAGAAAAGGGTCGTCAGAGAAGGGTCAGAGCGCGAGTGCGAGCGCTCGCCGGCGGACCTCGCCGCGCTGGCCCTTGCGCAGCTGATCGATCGGCCTGCCGGGCAGCGTCTCGTCTTCGGTGAACAGCCAGCTCAGCACTTCTGCGTCCTCGAAACCGCCGTCTCGCAGCACGGTGATCGTCCCCGCGAGATGCGGGATGAGCTCGCCGTCACCGATCAGCAGCTCCGGCACCATGCGCACCACGGGGTCTCCGCGGCGCACCGCGATCAGCTGACCTTCCTCGATCAGGCGCCGCACGCGCGAGACCTCCACGTCCAGTCGCTCGGCGACGTCGGGGAGGGGAAGCCAGTTGGTGATGAGGGAATCGAGTTCGTCCACTCCCCCAGGGTGCCACGCACGGACCGCACGCGCATCCCTGCGGCCGCCGACGCTCCCGGTCGTGCATCACACCACCACCGGTCTCGTGCGTGTGTCGGTCCCGGTTCCAGCAGCGTTGCGGACCTAGATTGGCTCCGTGAGCTCGGCAACGTCGACTTCCCCCGGCATCAGCCTGCTCCTCGACGACCGCTATCGGGTCGAGGAGCCGATCGCGCGCGGCGGAATGGCGACGGTGCATCGCGGGCATGATCAGCGTCTGGACCGTGTCGTGGCTCTGAAGATCATGCACCCCCACCTCGCGATGGACGAGGATTTCCGGCGCCGCTTCGGCCGGGAGGCACGCTCAGCGGCCCGTCTCGCCCACCGCAATGTCGTGGGCGTCTTCGACCAGGGCGAGGACGAGGACCGCATCTACCTGGCGATGGAGCTGGTGGAGGGCGAGACGCTGCGAGCGCGCATCGTCGACCAGGAGCGGCTCACGATCCACGAGAGCCTCGCCATCACCGCCCAGGTGCTCGAGGCGCTGGTCGCCGCGCACGAGGCGGGCATCGTCCATCGGGATATCAAGCCCGAGAACATCCTCATCGACCGCAGCGAGCTGGTGAAGGTCGCAGATTTCGGGCTCGCCCGGGCCATCGGCTCGAACAACTCCTCCGCGAGCGCCACCCTGCTGGGCACCGTGGCCTACATCAGTCCTGAAGTGGTGACCCGGGGGCACGCGGATGAGCGCAGCGATCTCTACTCCCTCGGGGTGGTGCTGTTCGAGATGTTGACCGGGCGCCAGCCGTTCCTCGGCGAGCAGCCGGTCCACGTTGCCTTCCAGCACGTCCACGAGGACATCCCGGCACCGTCCACGCTGGTCTCGGGGATCCCCCGCGAGCTGGATTCGCTGGTGACCTGGGCAGCAGCGCGCCCGGTGGAGCAGCGACCGGCGTCCGCGTCGGACCTGCTCCGGGCAGTGCGGGAGCTGTCGACCACGCTCCCCTCCGCGGTGCTGGAGACCAGGCCGGAACCGCTCGGCGACACAGACACCTCCGATGTGCCGCGGTTGACCACCTCCCTCGACGAGGTCGCCTCCGAGCTGGGACATGGTCCACGGGCATTCCCCGCAGCGCTGCTCGCCCCGGGGGAGGACGACGCAGGCCCTGCCGACGATGCTGCAGAATCGCCCGCAGTGTCGGCTTCCGCGACCATCTCGGCTTCCACCACTGTGTCCGCCTCCCCCATCGCTGCAGGCTCGAGCACTGACGCAGTCTCGGGCGCTGGCGCGGAGGCGGGACCCGTCGGGGAGCCCGAAGAGGGTGACGAGACTCCGCGCGTGGTGACGATGCGAGCACCGCGCACCCCTCGGGGACGACATCTCCCCAGAGGAGCCCGTCGGCGCTCCCGATTGATGCGACTGGTGGCTGTCCTGAGCCTGATCGCCGTCATGGGCATGGGGGCGTGGGGCGGAGGCGACTGGTACCTGAACACCGGGCCCGGCGCGGACCGCACCATCCCCCTGATCACCGGCGCCACGCTCGGAGATGCCGAGTCCGCGCTGACTGCTGCAGATCTTGCGGTTCACACCGAGGAGCGCTTCGACGACACCATCCCGGCCGGTCACGTCATCTCCGCCTCGCCTTCGACCGGGACCACCGTGAAGAAGGGGACGAATGTGGAGGTGGTGGTCTCCAAGGGTGAGGAGACCTTCCCCGTCCCTCAGGTCGTGGGCAGCGACCTCGAGAGCGCCCGCGCCCAGGTCGAGGACCTCGGCCTGGTGCTCGTGGAGGACGATCCGGAGTTCTCCGAGACGGTCGCGGAGGGCGAGATCATCTCGCAGTCGGCCACCGCAGATGCGCTGCCCGTCGGCGGCGAGGTGCACGTGGTCCTCTCCCAGGGACGCCAGCCGATCGCGGTCCCAGATCAGACCGGCAACAGCGCCGGCGTCGCCCGCGCCGCGCTCGAAGCGGCCGGCTTCAAGGTGACCACTGCACAGGCGCATTCCGGGAGCGTGCCGAAGGGTGCCGTCATCTCCCAGTCCCCGGCCTCCGGGACCCGGTTCCTCGGAGACACCATCCATCTCGTCACCTCGCTGGGTCCGGAGATGGTGATGGTCCCGGACGTCTTCCGCCAGCCGGAGGCCGATGCGAAGGCGACGCTCGAGGCGGCCGGATTCGCGGTGAACGTGGTCCATGACAAGGGCGATCCGGTGTTCGGACTCGTCTACGAGCAGTCAGCCGCTGCAGGCGGCGAGCTGGAGAAGGGCTCGACCATCACTCTGAAGGTCTTCTGATCCTGCTGCAGGTCTTCTGAACCTGCTGCCTGATTTTGCTCGCTGACCCCTCTCACTGCCTTTGGTGCAGAGAACGACGACGCCGGTGCCCTCCCAGCCTGGGAGGGCACCGGCGTTGCGTGATCAGAAGCCGGTTCAGCGGCGGGAGAGCATCTCCGAGACCAGGAAGGCGAGCTCGAGGGACTGCTGATGGTTCAGACGCGGGTCCACGAGGGTCTCGTAGCGGCGCGTCAGCCCCTCCTCGTCGATCGAGCCCGCGCCGCCGAGCACCTCGGTGACATCGTCGCCCGTGAGCTCCATGTGCAGGCCGGCGGGGATGGTGCCGAGCCCCTGATGGACTTCGAAGAAGCCGACGACCTCGTCGAGGATGTCCTCGAAGCGCCGAGTCTTGTAGCCGTTGGACGAGGTGATGGTGTTCCCGTGCATCGGATCTGTCACCCAGGCCACCTGGGCGCCGGAGTCACGCACCCCTTCGACCAGTGCCGGCAGACGATCACGGATCTTCCCCGCGCCCATCCGGGTGATGAAGGTCAGTCGCCCCGGCTCGCGCTCCGGATCGAGCTTGTCGATCAGCCGCAGCGCATCGTCGACGGATGCGTCGGGACCCAGCTTCACGCCGATCGGGTTGCGCAGTCGGGCCATGAAGTCCACGTGTGCCCCGTCGAGCTGGCGGGTCCGCTCACCGATCCAGAGGAAGTGACCGGAGCAGCCGTAGATCTCCCCGGTGCGGGAGTCAATCCTCGACAGCGCCTCCTCGTAGTCGAGCAGCAGCGCCTCGTGCGAGGCATAGAACTCCACCACCTTGAGCGCATCGAAATCCGCTCCGATGGCATCCATGAAGCGCACGGCCTTGTCGATCTGCCCAGCCAGCTCCTCGTAGCGGTCGTAGCCGGCACCGGAGGTGAAGCCGCGGTTCCAGGAGTGCACCTCACGCAGGTCGGCGAAGCCGCCGCCGGTGAAGGCACGCAGCAGGTTCAGGGTCGCAGCGCTCGTGGTGTAGGTCTTCCACAGCCGCTTCGGATCCGGGATCCGTGACTCGGGGGTGAAGGCGAACTCGTTGACAGCGTCCCCGCGATAGGTCGGCAGGGTCACGCCGTCACGCGTCTCCTCGTCAGCGGATCGCGGCTTGGCGAACTGCCCCGCCATCCGACCCATCTTCACCACCGGCACCGAGGCGCCGTAGGTGAGCACCGCGGCCATCTGCAGGATGGTGCGGATCTTGTTGCGGATGCGATCCGCGGTGGAATCGGCGAAGGTCTCCGCGCAGTCGCCACCGGCGAGCAGGAACGCCTCTCCCCGTGCGGCAGCAGCGATCCGGTCGCGCAACACATCGACCTCTCCGGCGAAGACCAGGGGCGGAGCGGACCGCAGATCGTCGAACACAGTTGCGCGTGCGGCGTCGTCGGGCCACACCGGCTGCTGCACCCGCGGATACTCGCGCCAGGCGCCGAGTGCTGCCAGGCCGTCGTCAGCCGAGGACAGGGAGAACGCATGCGCGCGGGCAGGGGCATCGGGGCTGAATTGAGTCACCTGCACAGGGTATCCAGTCCCCGCTCCAGCGGTGCGCGGATCCCACCAGCCGGTCCTCACACTGCGGCGTCACACTGCGGCGTCGGACTCCGCTGCTGCCGGGGAACCGCCCGCAGCGGCGCGCATCCGCTGCTTCACGACGTTCGCGTACTCCCCGGATCGTTGCTGGTCGGAGAGGGCGTGGATGCGATCCATCACCGCGTCGGTCACGGCTCGCAGAACTTTCGCCTCCTCCACTCCCTGGAGCGCGGCCGTGATCGTCTGCACGTCCACGGGCTCGCCGACGATGGCATGGATCCGGGGGCGGCGGTGCGGGAAGATCTTCCGTCCGCGTTGCGCTTCGAAGGCGCCCCTCATCGCGACCGGGATGATGGGCGCTCCGGTGACCAGCGCGAGACGAGCCACTCCGGTCTTGCCCCGGTAGAGCCGACCGTCCGGGCTGCGGGTCCCCTCGGGATAGATCCCGAGCACCTCGCCGCGTTCGAGCACCGCCAGACCGGCTTCGATCGCTGCCTTCGAGGCGCTGCCACCGCTGCGGTCCACGGGCATCACGTGCAGCCCTCGCATGACTGCTGCCACCAGACGGTTCACCGGGGAGCCGCCGGAGAAGATATCTGATTTGCCCAGGAAGTGAACACTGCGCCGCACCTGGCCGGGCAGGAAGACGGTGTCCGAATAGGCCTGGTGATTGGATGCCAGGATCACCGGCCCCTGGTCCGGGATGTTCTCGATGCCGCTGATGGTCGGGTTCCACAGCACCCGCACCACCCCCATCACGAAGGGCTTGGCAATCTCGTACAGCACTGGTGTACTCCTGGATCGGTGCTCCGACGAACGGCGAACGGACTGAACTGGTGGATCTGGATGCGACGATGTACCCATGGCGTTCAGCGAACTGTCCCGCCCCTGGAGCGTGCGGGCTCACTCTAACTCGCGTGGCGGTCTGCTCCTGTGCCACGGATTCACCGGTTCCCCCCAGTCCATGCGGCCCTGGGCCGAGGACCATGCCGAACGGGGCTGGGCGGTCGAGCTGCCGCTGCTGCCCGGGCATGCCCGCACCGAGCGGGAGCTCGCCGAGACGCGCTGGCAGGACTGGTACGGATGCGTGCGTGATGCGGCGCTGGACCTCTCCCAGGAGCAGGGCCCGATCGCTGTCGGCGGCCTGTCGATGGGAGGCGCCCTCGCTCTCGCACTCGCGGCCGACCCACAGCTGCGAGGACGCATCGCGGCCGTCGTGGCGGTCAACCCCGGGATGACGCTGCCGCCGGCGGCGAACTTCGCAGAGCTGATCGCGCCGGTGGTACGGACGTTGCCGGGCATCGGCTCCGATATCGCCCTTCCCGGCGCAGTCGAGGAGGCGTACGGGAAGATGCCCCTGCGCGCGGTCGCGCAGCTGCGACGGTTCTTCCGCCGCACCCGCCAGCAGCTGGGTGCGGTGGAGGTGCCGCTGCTGCTGGCCACCTCGAGCGTGGACCACACCGTCCCGCCCACGGACAGCGACATCGTCGCGGCCGGGGTGCGCGGGCCCGTGGAGCGTCTCGCGCTGCCGCGCAGCTATCACCTGGCACCACTGGATCACGACGCGGAGCTGCTGTTCGAGACCTCCGCACGCTTCCTGGACCAGCAGGTCGCAGGCTCGGGAGGTGGAGGATGACCCCCGATTCCGGCAAGGCCCGCGACCCCCGGGACGTGGACGCCGAGTTCGCCAGGATGCTCGAGGGCGAAGGCCTGGTGCTGCGACCGGGTGACGCTCCGCGCGAACCTGCTGCCGCCGCCCACCGCGACACCGAGGACGAGACGCCGCCGGACCCGCAGGAGGGCGACTCCCTGTGGTCCTTCAGCGCTGACTCGCCTGCGGAGCCGCCCAGCCCGGAATCGATCGCCAGGTCCCGGGCGCAGCATCCCGCAGCCGGGCTCGGCGACCCCACCGCCGGACTCCGAGGCGCCGCCGGCCCGCGGGAGCTGGATGACGACGAGGTCATCTATGGGGACTTCGAGCCCCCGGATCCTGATCTTCCGACGCCGTCAGAGGCAGCGCTGTGGTCCTGGACCGCGATGCTGGGCGGGTTCGTGCTGATGCTGGTCACCACGGTGACACCCTCCCTGCCCAGCTTCCTGGGCTGGATCGGCGGGCTCGCCGCACTGGGCGGGCTGGTCTCCCTGCTGCTGCGCGCGCCCCGAGAGCACCGCGACGACCCCCACGACGGGGCTGAGGTCTGATCGACGTGCTGTGAGCTCGCGAACGGCAGGAGACCAGACAGACCCATAGAGCCTGATCGACGTGCTGTGAGCTCGCGAACGGCAGGAGACCAGACAGACCAATAGAGCCTGATCGACGTGCTGTGAGCGACCGACGCCTCAGGCGCGAGCGAGATCCGCGGCGCCCACGATCCCGGCCCGGTTGCCCATGCTCGCGACCACGAACGGGGCCAGCGGCCGATGCGCCCGTGCGGTGAGGTTCTTGGAATAGGCCCCGCGTGCGGGGTCGAGGAGCAGATCCCCGGCGGCCGCGACGCCGCCGCCGACGACCACGATCTCAGGATCGAGCAGGGCCGCGATCGAGGCCACCCCGGTCCCGAGCCAGGTCCCGATCTCGGCGATCAGCTCCTGAGCGCCGGGATCACCCTGCTGGGCGAGCCGAGTGATCATGGGTCCGTCGATGTCCTTCCGCACCCCGCCGGCGGCCTGTACCAGGGGTCCCAGCAGCGGGTCCCCGGCGGAGGCGCGACGCTTCGCGGTGCGCACCATGGCGGTGCCCGCGGTGTACTGCTCCAGGCATCCGCGCCGGCCGCACCCGCACCACTGGCCGTCGGGCACGGCGGTCATGTGAGCGACCTCCCCCGCGAACCCTGCGGTCCCGCGCACGAGATGGCCATCCATCACGAGCGCGCCGCCCAGTCCGGTGCCCACGGTGACCATCAGCATGTGCTTCGCCTCGGTCGCGGCCCCGAAGCGATACTCGGCCCAGCCCGCGGCGTTCGCGTCGTTCTCGATGACCACCGGCAGTCCGGTGAGCCGCTCGAGCTCGTCCGCCAGCGGATGCTGACGCCAGGCAAGATTCGCGGCGAAGTTCACGGTGCGTCGGTCCGCCCCCACGAATCCGGCGGCGCCGACGCCCACCCCGACGACGTCGTGCTGGGCGCGCAGCTCGGCCACCGCGTCCGCCACTGCCGCCTCGATCAGCGCAGCGTCTGTGGCCGGAGTGCTGCGTGTGGTGGCGGCGATGATCTCGCCGTCCTCGTCGACCACCCCCGCCGCGATCTTGGTCCCGCCGATATCCACTCCGATGGAGAGCATGCCGCTCCTGTCCGCTTGCGCTGTGCCGTTGGCGGTGGCCGTCACGGGACCACCCGTGTCCATGTCCCACCTGCCTGTCGTGGCCCATCGTAAGCGTCTCCTGCCGTAGAATCGTATCGACCCCACCAGCGCTTCCGTACAAGCGTCCGGTACGCCGGCTGCACGCCACTGGCCGGATCAAAGGAGATTCGATGAAGCAGTTCACCTCCCCACCGCAGCATGAGAGCCGCCCCGAAGAGAACTCGACGGATCTGCTGCTCGGCAGGTTCCGCTCGAACCCTTCTGTGCCGATCTACGAACTCGTCCAGGACGACGGCACCTACTCTCCGGTGAGCACCGCAGATTTCATCGCCGAGGTGAAGCTCATCGCCAAGGGGCTGATCGCCTCCGGCATCGCCACGGGCGACGCCGTCGCGATCCTCTCCCGCACCCGGTACGAATGGGCACTCCTGGACTGGGCGATCTGGTGGACCGGCGGCGTCAGCATCCCGATCTACGAGACCTCCTCCCCCAGCCAGATCCAGTGGATCGCCTCGGACTCCGCGGCAACTTTCGTCGTCGTCGAATCCACCCGCCACAAGGAGGACGTGGAGTCAGTGCGGGGAGATCTCCCCCAGCTCGCGAACATCGGGGTGCTCGATGACGGCATCCTGGAGGAGCTGAAGGCCCGAGGCACCAACGTGAGCGACGAGGACCTCGAAGCCCGTCGCACGTCGCGCAGGATGGACGACATCGCGACCATCATCTACACCTCGGGGACCACTGGTCGCCCCAAGGGTGCGGAGCTCACCCACGCGAACTTCGTGGACACCACGCGCAGCGCCATAAACCTGCTCGGCAAAGAGGTGCTGCCTCCCGGATCCAAGCTGCTGATGTTCCTGCCGATGGCGCACGTCTTCGCGCGCCTGATCTCGGTGCTCGCGGTCGCCCAGCCGGTCACCACCGCCTTCACCGCGGACACGAAGAACCTGCTGCCGGATCTGGCCGCCTTCAAGCCGACGTTCCTGCTGGCCGTGCCGCGCGTGTTCGAGAAGGTCTACAATGGCGCGGAGGCGAAGGCGATCACCGGTGGCAAGGGCAAGATCTTCACCGCCGCCTCAGAAACCGCCATCGCCTATTCCAAGGCGCTCTCGGCGGGCAAGGTGCCCTTCACCCTGAAGGCCAAGCACGCCCTGTTCGACAAGCTGGTGTACGGCAAGCTGCGCCTGGCGATGGGCGGTCATGTCTCGTGGGCCGTCTCGGGCGGCGCTCCGCTGGGAGCGCGGCTGTCCCACTTCTTCCGCGGCATCGGCGTGACGATCCTCGAGGGCTACGGTCTCACCGAGTCCACTGCGCCGATCAGCGTGAACCTGCCCTGGGATGTACGCCCCGGCACCGTCGGCCCGCCGCTGCCCGGCGCGACCGTCGCGATCGATGAGAGCGGCGAGATCCTGGTCAAGGGCGTGATGATCTTCAAGGGGTACCACAACAACCCCGAGGCCACCGCCGAGTCGCTGCAGGATGGCTGGTTCCATACCGGGGACCTCGGCACGCTCGACGAGCACGGCAACCTCACCATCACGGGTCGCTCCAAGGAGGTCATCGTCACGGCAGGTGGGAAGAACATCTCCCCTGCCCAGCTCGAGGACCAGCTGCGCTCCCATCCCCTCGTCAGCCAGTGCGTGGTGATCGGCGATCAGAAGCCGTTCGTCGCCGCGATCCTCACGCTGGACGCCGAGATGCTCAGCACCTGGCTGAAGAACAACGGACTCCCCGACATGAGCGTTGCTCAGGCCGCACAGGACGAGCGCGTCCGGGCCGAGCTCCAGACCGTCGTGGACCGTGCGAACAGCTCCGTCTCACGAGCTGAGTCGATCCGCGCCTTCGAGGTGATCGATTCGGACTTCACCGAGGAGAACGGCTACCTCACCCCGTCGCTGAAGCTCAAGCGCAACGTCGTCGTCAAGGATCTCGAGGAGATCATCGACAGGATCTACTCGGGATCGAAGCCGACGGGCTGATCCTCGAGGGGGCGCGAGCGCTTCCGAATCTCTCACGGCCCCGATGGGCGGGTGACGCTGCGCATCTGCAGCAGCTGCCCGGCTGTCGGGGCCGCGTCATACCCTTCGACCATGTCTTCACGCGGCCAGTTGAGCTTCGATGATCTCGGTACCCCACTGGCAGAGGCCACCCTCGTGGTCGTCGACCTCGAGACCACGGGCACCGATGCCACGAGCGACGCGATCACAGAGATCGGAGCCGTGAAGGTCCGAGGCGGGGAGGTGCTCGGAGAATTCCGCACCTTCGTGGATCCCGAACGGCCGATCCCTGCCTTCATCGCCTCCCTCACCGGGATCACAGATGCCTCCGTCTCGGGCGCGCCGTCGATCCGCATCGCTCTGCCGATGTTCCTGGACTTCGTCGGCGGTGCCGCGCTGGTGGCGCACAACGCCCGCTTCGACATCGGATTCCTCAGCGCTCAAGCAGCGGCCTGCGAGATCAGCTGGCCGCGGCCGCAGGTCCTCGACACCCTCACCCTCGCCCGCACCGTGTTCCGACGGGACGAGGTGCGCAACCACAAGCTCTCGACGCTCGCCGCCCACGTCGGGGCGAGCATCACCCCGGACCATCGAGCACTGTCCGATGCCCGCGCCACCGTCGACGTCCTCCACGCGATCATCGAACGGCTCGGCCCAGCCGCGACCACTCTCGAGGACCTCAGCTCCGCCCACCGCCGGGTGAGCCCGGCCCAGCTGCGCAAGAAGCACCTCGCCTCGGCGATCCCCAGAGTCCCCGGGGTCTACCGCTTCCTCGACGCCCAGGGGGCAGTGCTCTACGTCGGGACCTCGCGGAACCTGCGATCGCGGGTGCGCACCTACTTCACCGCCGCGGAAACCCGTCGCAAGGTGCTCGACATGCTCCCTCGCGCAGAATCGATCGGAGTGATCGAGTGCGCCACGCCCACCGAGGCAAGAGTGCGCGAGCTGCGGATCATCGCGCAGGAGAAGCCGCCGTCCAATCGCCACGGCCTCACCCCGGAGAAGGCGCACTGGCTGCGTCTCGGAGCTGATACGGAAGGTCTGCGCGGGGCGCGACTGGCCAGGACCGAGGAGGACGGCTCTGCCCAGATCGGACCGCTGACCTCTCGGCATGACATCGAGCCGCTGCGTGGGCTGCTCACCGACGCGATTCAAGGGCGCGGCGCCGCCCTCGAAACAGGTGCACGGGGCGTTCCCGCCCCAGACCCTGGCCACCATGAGCGGCTCCGGCGCGCCATGCTGGATGATCCCCGAGAGGTGCTCGATCACGTCGCGGCGCGGCTGCGTGCTCACGTCGAATCCTCACGGTACGAGGACGCGGAGAAGCTGCGCAGGCTTGCTCTCACCTATCTCGCAGCAGCTCACCGCGCCTCCCGCCTGCGCGCCCTCGCAACCGTTCCGCTGCTGATCTGCGCACGGCCGAGTGCAGAAGCTGTGATCGGCGGGCGAGGCTGGGAGCTGCTCGCCGTGCGGCACGGACGCTTCTCGGGGACCACTCTCGTACCGGCGCACAAGGATCCCCTGCCCTTCGCGCGGTCACTCGCACTCACCGGGATCGGTGAGGCGGAGCTGGCCGCACCGCTGTGCCAGGGCTACCACCAGGAGGCCGAGATCATGCTGGGCTGGCTGGAGGGGGAAGGGGTGCGCACGGTGCTGACCGACGGGGCATGGCAGGTCCCTGCTCGTGCGCGTTTCGACCAGGAGCATCTCGCCCGGCGCTTCTCGCGGACCGGCGAGGGTCCAGCGGCATAGGCTCGGGGGAAAGCACCCTGGCGCACTCGGCGCCCCATCGAAGGAGTAGCAATGATCACAGCCATCGTCTCGATCGTCGTCGAGCCCAGCCGGATCCCCGAGGTCGCCGAGGCGGTCGTCGACATCCCGGGGATCGAGCAGGTCTATTCGGTCACCGGTGACGTGGATCTGATCGCCGTGGCGAGGGTCCGTGCGCACGAGGAGCTCGCGACCGTGATCGCCGATTCCCTGAGCAAGGTGGACGGCGTGCTCGACACCACCACCAACATCGCATTCAAGACCTACTCGAAGCGCGATCTGGACGCCGCCTTCGACCTGGGCATCAGCGGCTGATCGCTCCGGCTCGGGCCGAGCGGGCCCGGCACCCACGCCCGGCATCCACACGTGGCTGCGATGCCGGAGCTCAGCTCTGGCCCTCGGCCGCTTCCTGGGAGGCTGCCGCCCAGCGGAGGATGAGCTCTGCCGGACGACCCGAGTCGAGGGTGCGCCCGACCTCGTCGAAGGCGGCGGTGAAGCGCGCTTCGAATCCTTCCGATGCCGGCTGATCGATGCCGTCGAAGGCGAGCACGCCGGCTGCGGCGTTCAGCAGGACGGCGTCGCGGATGGGGCCCATCCGCCCACTGCGCTCGCCGGCGTAGAGGTCCCGTGCCACCTGAGCGTTCTCCTCGGCCGTCCCTCCCCGCAGGGCGTCGTGGCCGCTGCGAGGGACCGACAGCAGCTCCGCGGGGTCCAGCACATGCTCGCGCACCTCGCCGCCGCGCACCTCCCAGACATCCGACGGTGCTGTGACCGACAGCTCGTCCAGCCCGTCTTGCCCGCGGAAGACCAGCGCACTCGTATTCCGAGCGGCGAAGACCCCGGCGACGGTGGGGGCGATCCGAGCGTCCGCTACTCCCACTGCACTCGCCCGCGGGCGCGCAGGGTTCGTGATCGGACCCAGGATGTTCATCACGGTGGGGATGCCGAGTCCCCGGCGCGCCTCTGCCGCGTACTTCATCGAGGGGTGGAAGACCTGGGCGAACAGGAAGGTCATACCGATCCGCCCCACCAACTCCTCAACCATCGACACGGGCAGTTCCAGGCGCACGCCCAGCGCTTCGAGCACATCCGCGGAACCCGACTTCGAGGTGGAGGCCCGGTTCCCATGTTTGACGACGGTGCGGCCTGTCGCAGCGATCACCACCGACGCCATGGTCGAGATGTTCACGGTCTGGGCCAGATCCCCACCGGTGCCGACGATGTCGATCGACCGCGCCGGAGCATCGACCGGGCGGGCATGCGCGATCATCGAATCGGCCAGCGCCTCGAGCTCTGCGCTGGTGACACCCTTGGATTGCAGCGCGACCAGGAAACCGGCCAGCTGCACGGGACTCGAGTTGCCCGACATCACCTCGTCCATCGCCCAGACCGCCGCGGCACGGTCGAGCTCCTCGCCACGCACCAGATGTGCGGTGATCTGGGACCAGGTGGGGGTGTTCTCGCTCATGTGCTGATGATGTCATCATCACGAGCCTGATCGTCGACCTGATCACGGTGCGGATCACAGAACGGTCACGTCCCCGCACATGCCGGTCCACCTGCGCGGATCGGTCGCGTGTCCCGGTTCGTGACACGGCGTCAGGAGGGATATGCTGGCACGGTCCGCCCGGGGCGCAGGCCCCGCGTTGTGCCCGCTCGTCGTGTACTGGCACACCGATTCTGACCACACGACATAATGGTGACGTGACTACTGCGACCCTGCCTGTGCGCTCCGCCCCCGCTGCCGCCCCAGCGGTCGGCCGCCCGAACCCGACGCAGATCGGCACCCTCGTCTGGCTCGCCAGCGAGCTGATGTTCTTCGGCGGCCTGTTCGCCATGTTCTTCACGCTGCGATCCATGGCGCCGGATACCTTCACCGACGGCCAGTCGAACTTCACGCACGGCTTCGCGCTGCTGAACACCTCGATCCTGGTCTTCAGCTCGGTGACATGCCAGATCGGTGTCTACATCGCTGAGGGCCGGTGGCCGAACGGAACCACCTTCACCCCGCGCAAGCGCCGTGAGGGCTCACTCTTCAACATCGCCGGCTGGGGAATGATCGAGTGGTACACGCTCACCTTCATCCTCGGTGCGATCTTCGTCTCCGGCCAGGCCTACGAGTACACCGAGCTCGTCCACCACGGCGTGACGATGTCGTCCTCGCCGTTCAGCTCCGTGTTCTACCTCTCCACCGGATTCCACGGCATCCACGTGATCGGCGGGCTCATCGCCTTCCTGATGGTTCTCATGCGGGCCTACGCCTCGGAGAACTTCACCGCGCACGAGCAGGTCTCGGCCATCTGCATCTCGTACTACTGGCACTTCGTCGACGTGGTGTGGATCGTGCTGTTCTTCATCGTCTACATGCTCGATCCGATCCTCTCGCTCGGGAACTCCGGTCACGTCATCCCGGTCGACTTCAACTGGAGGGTCTTCTGATCCCCGGCGACGCCCGAGCTCCTTCGCTCGTGGCGTCCTCCTCGCCTGGTACTCCCCGCTCAGTCCGTCCCCTCCACGAATCGAGGTCCGAACCGTGAAGGCTCTCGCCGCACGTCGTCATCACCCGATGGCGCTACTCGTGATCCTGCTGCTCGCGCTCGTCGCGACCGGCGGGCTGTACGCGGCCCTGCAGCCGCAGACGGCCCAGGCCGAGGCCTACACGCAGGACGACATCGACGCCGGCGAGGCGCTCTTCCTCGCCAACTGCGCCACCTGCCACGGCCGCAACGCAGAGGGCCTCATCGACTCCGAGGGCAGCACCCTCGGCCCGTCGCTGATCGGTGTGGGCGCCGCCGCGGTCGACTTCCAGGTGGGCACCGGCCGTATGCCGATGCAGCACTCGGGTGCGCAGGCCGCCCGCAAGCCCCCGCAGATGAACGACGAGCAGACCAGCCAGCTGGCCGCCTACGTCGCTTCGCTGGGCCCCGGTCCTGCGATCCCGGCCGACGAATGGCTCGACACCAGCAAGGGCGACGCCACCAAGGGTGGCGAGATCTTCCGCATCAACTGCGCCATGTGCCACAACGCCGCCGGTGCCGGTGGTGCGTTGACCCGCGGCAAGTACGCCCCGCCGGTGACCGGCGTGGAGCCCAGGCACATCTACGGAGCCATGGAGACCGGCCCGCAGAACATGCCGGTCTTCAACGACAACAACCTCTCCCCCTCGGACAAGCGTGACGTCATCACGTACCTCGAGACCCTCGAAGAGAACGGCTCCCCCGGCGGTATCTCCCTGGGCTCGCTCGGTCCGGTGACCGAGGGTCTGTACGTGTGGACCATTGTCCTGTCCCTGCTCCTGGGCTGCGCTGTGTGGCTGGGGGCGAAGGCCAAGTGAATGCGAGCATGAACAACAATCTCGACGGCAGCTCCCCTGCCCGTGGCGTCAGCGCCATCGCACCCAAGGAGGGTGGCGGCTTCCCGAACCCGGGCCTGCCCCCTCACGTCCACCGCCAGGCGGATCTCTCGAAAGCTGCGGAGAAGCGCGCCGAGCGACTCGTTGCTGGCATGTTCGTGCTCAGCGTCGTGGGCACCGTCCTCTTCATCGCGGCGTACTTCCTGGTGACCCCGACGGGGATCAACCTCTTCGCTGAGGACGGCACCCCGAAGGCACTCTGGTGGTCGAACCTCACCACCGGCCTGGGCTTCGCGATCGCGGTGTTCTTCATCGGTGCAGCCGCCGTGCACTGGGCCAAGACCCTCATGCCCGACGAGGAGATGGTCGAGGAGCGGCACGACATCCGCAGCTCCGACGAGACTCGCGAGATCGCCGCCGGCATCATCACCGACGGCCTCGCCGAGTCCGGCGTCGCACGCCGCCCGGTGATCGTCACCGCCATGGTGGCCGCACTGGCCGCGCTGCCGATCGCCGTGCTCGCACCGCTGTCCACCCTGGGCCCCCTGCCGGGCGGCAGGCTCCACCACACCTTCTGGGGTCAGAACAGCGGACAGCGTCTGGCCCGAGACCACGACGGCACGCCGATCAAGCTCTCGGACGTCGCGATGAACTCGATCTTCCACGTCATGCCCGAGGGCCTGACCCACGAGACCGATCACTTCCTGGAGGAGCGCGCGAAGGCTGCTGCTGTGCTCGTCCGCATCGACCCAGCGCTCAGCAAGAACCCGGAGAGCATGGCGATGGGCGTCGAGGGCATCCTTGCGTTCTCGAAGATCTGCACCCATGTGGGCTGCCCCGTCGCTCTCTACGAGCAGCAGACCCACCACATGCTGTGCCCCTGCCACCAGTCCACCTTCGACGTCACCGACGGCGCAAAGGTGATCTTCGGCCCGGCACACCGTCCGCTTCCCCAGCTGCCGATCGAGGTGGACGACGAGGGCTACCTGGTGGCCCCCGGTGACTTCACCGAACCGATCGGGCCCAGCTTCTGGAACATCCACAAGGAAAAGTGATCTAGTGACGACCACGACTCCCAGTACCCGGAAGCAGACTTCCGACGCAGAGAACTCCTCGCGCGTGTACAAGCTCGGCGCGGTAGGCGGCGACTGGCTCGACCAGCGCGTCGCCGGCGGTGGCCTCGTCAAGTTCATGGCCCGCAAGATCTTCCCCGACCACTGGTCGTTCATGTTCGGCGAGGTGGCGCTCTACAGCTTCGTCATCCTGCTGATCTCGGGAACGTTCCTGACGATGTTCTTCGACCCCTCCATGGAGGAGGTCATCTACAACGGACCGTACGAGGCGCTGCAGGGCGCCATGATGTCCCGGGCCTTCGAATCCACCCTCGAGATCTCCTTCGAGGTCACCGGCGGTCTGCTGTTCCGGCAGATGCACCACTGGTCCGCGCTCGTGTTCATGGTCGCGATCTTCGTGCACATGTTCCGGGTGTTCTTCACCGGCGCATTCCGCAAGCCGCGTGAGCTGAACTGGCTCGTCGGCTTCTCGCTGATGGTGCTCGGGATGGTCGCGGGCTTCTCCGGCTACTCCCTCCCCGACGACGTGCTCTCCGGCAACGGCCTGCGAGTGATCGACGGCCTGATGAAGGCCATCCCGGTCGTGGGTACGTATCTGTCGATGCTGCTCTTCGGTGGCGAATTCCCGGGCACTTCCGTCATCCCGCGGCTGTTCACCATTCATATCCTGCTGGTGCCCGCGATGATTCTTGGATTGATCGCGATCCACCTGGTGCTGCTGGTGCTGCACAAGCACACCCAGTACCCCGGGCCTGGTCGCACCGAGCGCAATGTCGTCGGCTTCCCCGTGTTCCCGGTCTACGCGGCGAAGGCAGGCGGATTCTTCTTCCTGGTCTTCGGCGTCATCACGTTCATCTCGGCGACCACCTCCATCAACGGTGTGTGGAACTACGGGCCGTACGATCCCTCGCCGGTCTCGGCAGGTTCGCAGCCTGACTGGTACATGCTCTGGACCGACGGCGGATTGCGCCTCATTCCGGGCTGGGAGTCGACGATCTTCGGCTACGTGCTCTCCTGGAACATCCTGATCCCGATGGTCATCTACGGGGCCCTGCTGGGCGTGCTTGCCCTGTACCCGTTCATCGAAGCGTGGGTGACCGGCGACGATCGCGAACACCACCTCAACGATCTGCCGTACAACACCCCGGTCCGCACCGGAATCGGTGTCGCCTGGATTATGACCTACCTGATCCTCGCCCTGGCCGCGACCAACGACCTCATCGCGATCGCGCTCCAGCTGTCGATCAACGACCTGACCTGGGCTCTGCGCATCTCGTTCTTCGTGGTGCCGGTGCTGTCCTTCTACATCACGAAGAGACTGTGCCTGTCGATCCAGCGTCAGAAGCGGGAGCAGGCGCTGCATGGCGAGGAGTCCTCGCGGATCGTACGCACCGAGACCGGCGACATGATCGAAATTCATACGCCGCTCAACGAGTTCGATCGCTGGGTGCTGGTCCAGCACGACGACTACCGCCCGCTCACGGCTGGCAAGGGTGTCTCCTCGCTCCGCGCGAAGGCCACCAGCTTCTTCTTCAAGGACCGGATCTCACCGGTCACGCCCACGGAGCTCCGCGCGGCGCTCGAGCACGCGGGCCATGAGAAGCACGTCATCGACGAGGTCACCGCCGGGGACTACCGCACCCCGGCCGAGAAGACACAGCACTGAGCCGCTTCCGGCATCACTGAGCTCCATGACGAAGGGCCCCGAGGATCTTCTCCTCGGGGCCCTTCGTTATGGATGGGCCTGCCGGATCAGGCGACCGGGCGGACCCATCGTCCATCCCGGCTCTCCCAGCACTCCCCCATCTCCTGGCGTGGACCACAGCTTCCCGGAAGGCACGAGTTGGGCGAGCGCGGTGAGGCCGGACACCCCCCGCGATCCTGCGGCACTCACTCCAGATGTGGATTCACGGGGCGGGCGGCTCGCTTCTGCCTCCGCCCCGCGGCCGCGTCGGTGAGATAGCGCGCGGTCAACAGACCGAGGCTGCGGTTCGCGCGACGCAACAGGCGCACGGAGCGCAATGGGGCGACAGCCGGATCCAGTCCTGCCTCGGCAAGCACGTCCCGCGCCCACGCGACTGCCTCCTCGAGACCGTTCTCTCCTGGGAAGAGGCGGTGCAGCTCCTCCTGTGCCCGGCCCGCCGGATCTGCCACCCCGCCGATCATGTTCACTCCCCTGGTTCATCCCCGGTGCCTGCACTCCAGGCAGCCCGACACCGGAAGACTCCGGTGGGCTCACACGCTACACGGCCGGTTCGCGGGGCTGTTGATGACGCTCGCTGAACTTCCCCAGTTGTGCTCACCGAAATTCCCCAGTCTGGGTCGCTCCGTCGCATGAGGCGGGTCTCCCTGGATGCTGGTGGTCTCTGACCACTCACCAGCCTTCCAGGGAGGCCCAACGCTCATGCTCTCAGAGAGGAGCAGCGTGGACATCCACGCTCTGCACCG
>NZ_JBQSWK010000024.1:0-67235 GCF_052377065.1 Brachybacterium sp. AOP42-C2-15 | reverse complement strand
CGAATGCACGATGCAACTGGCAGCGTCAGGACGCCTGGATATTGCGTTGTCCAGGGCGTTTACCGCGAGGCGAGCCTTCATCCGGTCGCTGATGGAGTAGCCCACGATCCGGCCGGAGAACACGTCCTTGATCGCGCAGAGGTAGAGCTTGCCCTCGTCGGTCCAGTGCTCGGTGATATCCGTCAGCCAGAGCTCGTTGACGTCGTCAGCGGAGAAGTCCCGCTTCACGAGGTCATCGTGGACCGGCGGGCCGGAGCGCTTGCCGTTCTTCCCACGCTTCTTCCCGAACACGGACCACCACTGGTTGTCTCGGCAGATCCGCCACGCGGTCCGCTCACACATGCGCTGGCCAGCTGCCTCCGCTTCGCCGGCGAGGAAGCGATACCCGAACTCGGGATCATCCCGGTGGGCATCGAACAGCGCGTTGGCACGGTAGGCCTCGACCAGCTCTGACTCGGTGACCTGCTGTTTCCGCCAGCGGTAGTAGGGCTGGCGGGAGAGCCTCAGGACCCGCAAGGACACCGCGACAGGGACACCATCGCCGGCGAGCTCGCTCACGAGCGGGTAAAGGATTTTCCCGGCAGGTTCGCCTGCGAGAGGTAGGCGGCCGCGCGGCGGAGGACCTCGTTCTCCTGCTCAAGCAGCCGGTTACGGCGACGCAGATCCCGCAGCTCGGTGGACTCCTCACGGGTCTTGCCAGGCCGGGAACCGTCCTCGACATCGGCTTGACGCATCCAGTTCGTCAGGCAGGACTCGGAGATCCCGAAGTCCTTCGCGATTATCGAGAGCTTCTGGCCAGGTTCGCGGTTCCTGGCGACGCGGACGACGTCGTCACGGAACTCCTGGGGGTAGGGAGCGGGCATGGTGCACATCCTTCCCTGTGACGCTCCTCAGCGCCACAGATCATGTGACACCTGATCGTGCGGCAGTCCCCTTCCTCGAGGGGACCGGCACGATGGTGCTCGACCATCTCGGTGGCATCGCCTATGCCTGCCGCTCCCGGCGCGTGGACCCAGGCCTGTTCTCAGAGGTCTGCGCCGACCTCGGCGTCGAGCCGGTGCTGTTCCATGCGGCCGATGCCGACGGAGTGCCGGTCTACCCCACGAACGTGCTGATGAGCGTGGGGACCGACGTCGCCATGGTGGGCGCCGAGATGATCCGGAACACGGCCGAACGGGCACGGGTGCTGGGATCGTTGAGGGAGAGCGGCCGCGAGGTCGTGGAGCTCTCCGAGGAGCAGGTCCGAGGCTTCCTCGGCAACTGCCTCGAGGTGACCGGGCGCGAAGGCCAGTGCCTCGTGATGTCCTCGCACGCCGCCGCTCACCTCTCCCCCCGCGCAGCGACGCCGCATCGAGCGTTCCTGCCGAATACTCACCGCACCCGTGCCCACGGTCGAGGCGGCCGGCGGCTCCGTGCGCTGCATGCTCGCCGGTATCCATCTGCCTCAGCGGCAGGCCGACTCCTCGACCGGGATCCCGAACACGCGCACCACGGTGGTCCCCGCCGCGGTGTAGACGTGCACCCCGGCGCCGTCCGCGCGATCGCTGAAGAACCCGTAGGCCGGGGCACCGTTGCGCCGCATCGCGTCGCCGACCTCGTCGAACCCATGCTCTGTCAGCACGGGGTTGATCGCCTCACGACGGGCGTCCCAGGCCGCGGCGTCGTCCTCGGGAAGCGTGATCTCGGTGGTCGCGTCCCCTGGTGACCAACGGCAGATCCCGTCATCGTCGAGACGGACCCGCTCCGAGTCCTCGGCCCAGCTGGCGTCCGCGCCCTGCAGCATCGACTCCTGCAGCGGCGGGAGCATCTCCCGGTACTGCGCGCGGGCCTCGTCCACCGGAACGGGCTCAGGTACCGCGGGCGTGCATCCGGTCAGAGCGATCATCGCCGCCACCCCGACGAGGAGTGAGCGCCGCGAACGGGCACGACGTCCCTCCGGTACTTCATCCACATTCACCCATCCCTCCCCTCAGGCTTCACCACTCGATCTAGCATGATCCGAGTCACAGTCTCGACCATGGAGCGTACTTGATGCTGGGTGCTGACACCGTTGCCCTCTCCGCCTTGGGGACGACCGCCGGACGACGCGCGGGCGACTTGCGCGAGGCCCTGAGCGCAGTCCTCCACGCCGATGACCCGAGCATCTGGGTCGGTGACCACCGGATCGCCTTCGATCGGGAGATGCATGCTCTCCGAGCACGGCTCGACGGCATCGCACAGCGCGTGGACGAGATGGCCGACGAGCTCTCAGAACATGCGCACGAGCAGGACCTCGCCTCGACGCCGGATGGCCCCGCAATGCCGTCATCGATGAGTTCGCTGCGATCCCTGCTCGGACAGGCAGACTCCCCGGGGTATGCCGAAGACCTCCTGCGCCGCCTTTTCGGGGCGTCCGGCGGCTCGACCGAGGATTCATTGGGCGGCTTCGAGGACCCTCGGAACGTCGGCTCGCGCACCATCGGAGTGGACCTCGAGTCGATCGAGGCGTTCGACCCGAGGACCACTGTCCAGGCCGACAGCTTCGGTGACTGCTGGTTCCTCGCGACGCTCGCGTCCGTGGCCGCGCAGAACCCGGAGCTCATCGCAGAGAACATCGAGCTGGTCCATGGCCCCACCCCGGATGAGGACTACTGGATCGTGACGCTGTACGAGAACGGCGAACCGGTCGAGCATGTCGTGACGCAGAACGAACTGGTCAAGGACGGAGTCCGCGGACGCATCGACCACGACAGCGGCTCCTTCTCCGAACGCATCTCCTGGATGAGCATCTACGAGCGGGCGGCCGTCGAACACGTCGGCGGGGACTATGGCGATCTCGAGGCGAATTTCGCCGGGAAGGGGTTCGACATGATCACCGGCGACAGCGGAAGTCTCTCCATCGACGCCGGCTTCGACTCGATCCGGGCGGACCTCGAGGACGGCAAGTCCGTGGTGACCAGCACGCCGCCAGGATGGCTGCTCGGTGGCGCACCGGACGGAGACGTCGTCGACGGCCACGTGTACATCGTCGAAGGTCTTTCGACCAACGAGATGGGCGAAGAGGTGGTGGTCCTCGTCAACCCCTGGGGCACGCCGCAGCCACCGGCGTCGAAGCCTCCCGTCCTCGAGCTGACACAGGAGGAGTACGCGGCGAACTTCGTCTCCCGCAACACCGTCGGCCATGACGCGTGAGCCGCTGGCTCCGCTCGGCCCGCAGCCGTTGCCCTGCCCGCATGCACGCGGTGCGGTCGCCTCAGCTGTGACACGAGCGACGAAGAGGTGGATCGTGAGCGATGCAGACCCTGCCGCCCCGGCCCGGGAAAGCGAGTCCGTGTGACCGCCACCAGCTAGTCACCGACTGATGGCGCGACGGCGGGGCCGATCCATCGCGCATCGACTTCGACTCCGCGCGGAAGCTTCACCGTCTTCGCAACCGTCTCCACGTGTAGGGGCTCAGCGGTGCAGCGAGAGGTTGATCTGCCAGTGAACGCCCTGGGGTTCCGCGTCGCGGTCAGATCGGGTCGTCCTGGCGCCCGTGTTCTGAAGCTCCCCGAGACCTGGGCGGAGGACTCCGATCGTCGTGACCGACTGTCATACTCCGGTGATCGCGACCCTGCTACCAGAGGTGCCAAGATGTCCGCATCCCCGCATCACGCCATCAGCTATATCGAGTTCGGTGTCACGGATCTGATCGCTGCTCGTGCCTTCTATGAGTCGGCTTTCGGGTGGGAGTTCAATGACTACGGCCCGGCGTACAGCGGGATCAGGTCACCCGACGGAAAGGGGGAGGTCGGTGGATTGACCTCTGCCTCGGCGCCCAATAGCGACGGCCCCCTGATACTGCTCTATTCCGAAGACCTGGACGCGACCGTCGAGGCCGTGCGGACTGCAGGCGGAACCATTGCAGCAGGGCCCTATGACTTCCCGGGTGGGCGACGGTTCGAGTTCACGGATCCGAGCGGGAATCGGCTGGGCGTGTACGCCGAGGCCTGATCGCGCTCGGTCGCGAAGTATGCGCCAGCAGACATGAAGGCTCGAGCAGGCCTCTCAGCCTTTCAGCCCGCTCTGGGCGAGGCCCTGGATGAAGTGGCGCTGGGCGAGGATGAACACCAGGAGCACGGGCACCGCGGTGAGCGTGGTCGCGGCGAGCTGGATGTTCCACATCTGGCCGCCGTAGGCGTCGACGTACTGCGTCAGCGCCCTCGGCAGCGTGTAGTTCTCCCGGCTGGAGAGGAACACGACCGGTTCGAGATACATGTTCCAGGACTTCAGGAAGGTGATGATCCCGACCGCGGCAAGGGCAGGGCCCGCCAGGGGCAGGGCGACCTTCCAGAAGAGCCCCCACCGGTTCAAGCCGTCGATGCGCCCCGCCTCCTCGAGCTCATCGGGAAGGGTCACGAAGAACTGCCGCATGATGAAGGTCGCGAGCACACTGGGCGCCCCGAAGATAGGGATGACGATGAGCGGCCAGTGTGTGTCGATCAGTCCCATCGCGGTGACCGCCCGGAACATCGGCACGATCGTCACCTCGATCGGGACCAGCAGCCCCACCAGCACCACGAGGAACAGCAGGTTCTGCCCGCGGAACCGGATGCGCGCGAAGCCGTACCCGGCGAGCGAGGACACCACCATCGTGCCCACGGTGACGACCACGGCGATGTAGACGCTGTTCCAGTACTGCCGGGCGAAGGGCTGCAGCTCGAACACCTGGCGGTAGCTCGAGAAGTCAGGGCTCTTCGGCCAGAGGCTCGGTGGGACCTGCAGGATCTCACTGGTGGTCTTCAAGCTCGAAGTGATCATCCACCACGTGGGAAAGGCGAAGGGGATCGCCAGCACCACCATCACGGCCACCACCAGGAGCGTGGTGCGGCGCCGACCGCGCATCCGTCGCGGCTTCGCCCTCGCACCCGGCCTCGTAGCCGTCTTCGCGCTCCCGCCAGCGGTCCGGCTCGGTGTCAGCTTCAGTGTCGGCTCAGCGCTCATGATGGACCCACCTCCGTCGGGTCTGCCACTGCAGCAGGGTCAGGACCAGCACGATCACGAACAGCAGCATCGCGATCGCGCTCGCGTACCCGAAGTCGTTGAACCGGAAGGCCCGCTGATAGAAGTAGTAGACGAGGACATTCGTGGAGTTGCCGGGACCACCGGCGGTCAGCACGTCGATCAGGGCGAAGGTCTCCAGCGAGCCGACCACGGTGATGATCGAGACCAGCAGCAGCGTGGGGCTGATCATCGGCAGGGTGATCGAGAAGAAGCGGCGCACCGCGCCCGCCCCGTCGATGCGGGCCGCCTCGAGCATCTCCTCGGGCACCCCCTGCAGGGCGGCGAGGAACAGCACCATGTTCAGGCCGACGTTCTTGAAGACCTGCACGACGACGACGGCGAGCAGCGCCGACCAGCCCTCGCGCAGCCAGTTCGGTCCGTCGATCCCGATCACGCCGAAGAAGGCGTTGATGCCGCCGCTGTTCTGCAGCAGGAAACCCCAGACGATCGACCAGGCCACCAGCGACACCACCACCGGGGAGAAGAACAGAACCCGGAAGAAGGTCGAGCCGCGCACCTTCTGGTTCAGCAGCACGGCCAGGAGCAGCGCCAGCGAGATGTTCAGGGCCACCACCCCGCTCGAGAACAGGACCGACGACACCAGCGAGGCGTGCAGTGTCGAGTCCTCGAGCAGGGCGGTGTAGTTCTCCGCTCCGGTGAAGCGGAACTGGCCCGACAGGGCGTTCCAGTCGTGCAGGGAGTACCAGGCCACGGCGCCCAGCGGGAGGATCACCAGCAGCACGGCGCCCAGCACGCTGGGCGCGACGAAGAGGTACCCCAGCAGCGAGTCCCGCTGCTGCCAGGAATGACGACGCCGCGAGCGGGTCCCGGCAGCAGCTGTCATGAGTCCAGCAGCGGCTGAGCGGCGGTGCACACCTCGCCCAGCACGCCGGCGACGTCCGCGCCCTCGGTCCACAGCGGATCCAGCGCACTGCGGATCGTGGTCTGCAGCTCGGCGAAGTTCGCGTGGGCGGGCTTGGTGATCGCGTCGGTGATGCCGTCGATCACGGCCCGCTGCAGCTGATCCTCGCTGAACAGCGGGTTTGCAGCGCCCATAGTCTCCGCGGTGAGCAGCGAGACCCGGGGTGGCGGGAAGTACTGTGCGAGCTTCTCCGCCGCGGCGGGGCTGGTGAAGTGGGCCAGGAACTCTGCCGCGACCTCCGGCGCCTGCCCGTCGGCGAGCACTCCGATGCCCGCTTGTCCCACCACGTTCTGCTGGGTGGCAGGGCCGGCGGGCAGCGGCAGCACGTCCCACTCGAAGGAGTCGTCAAGGTTCGAGGCGCGGGAGATCTGGGTGATCGTCATGGTCGCCTGGCCGGCGAAGAAGTCGATCTCATCGCCCGGTCCGGGCATCGCCTTGGTGGTGAAGGCCGCCTCGTGCAGGAAGGTCATCGCCTCGGTCATCGCCTCGTCGGTGAAGCCGCAGGTGGTGCCGTCCTCGTTCCAGGCCTGCGCGCCGAAGCCGGCGTACACGGTGGCGAGGTTCTCCCAGGTCGCATAGCCGAAGTCCCGCACGATGAGGCCTGCCCCTCCGAGCTGCTCGACCGTGGCCCTGCTGACCTCCATGGCCTGCTCGTAGGTCCAGTCCCCGGCGTCGAAGACGGCGACGAGGTCGTCCTGTCCCGCCTCCTGCAGCCGCGTGGTGTTCAGGAACATGCAGAACGGCGAGTTGGAGAACGGATAGGCGTACAGCCCGTCCTCCCCCTGCCAGAGCGTGAGCGCGGCCGGGTCGATGTCGTCGTACTCGTACCCGTCGGCCGCTTGGAGCGCTTCGCCGACCTCCACCAGCGCACCGGACTGCACGAACTCGGGAGCGTTGCTCTCGAAGATCCAGGCGAGGTCCGGAGCGTTGCCTCCGGAGAGCTGGGTGGTCAGCGCGGTGGTGTAGTCCTCGAAGGGGATGGTCTCAAAGGTGACGGCGGAGACGGTCTCCGCATGCGCCGCGACGTACTCGTCGGCGATCTCCTGGAACAGTGCCAGCTGGCCCTCGTCCGCGGTCCAGACGGTCATGCGAAGCTCGACGGGACCGTCCGGGGTGCCTCCCCCTCCCCCGCCCCCGCAGGCGGTGGCGGTCATTCCGAGGGCGGCGGTGAGTGCGGTTCCCGTGGTGAAACGGCGGCGGGTGATCATGATCTTCTCCTTTGAAGGATCGGTGACGCGGTGAGCGATGAACGGTCAGTAGCCGTGGACGGTGTCTGGCCAGCGCAGTTCGACACCGTCGGCCTCGAGCAGCGCCTGCAGATCGGCGACCTGCTGCGGTGACGCATGTGCGGCATGCGGGGTGGTGCCGGCCTCGAGGCAGTGCACGGCCAGCAGGCCGGCCGCCTCCCCGAGGTTCCACTCGACCGGATGCAGTCGGTAGCACCCGTTGGTGATGTGCGTCGTGGCCACGTTCTTGCAGGCCGCGAGCAGGTTCGTGGTGCGCTGCGGGATGAGCATCCCCAGCGGGATCTCGAAGGGCTCGGCGGGCACGTCGATGTAGTTGTCCCCGCCGGTGGAGGGATGGAGGTCGATCCGGTACATGCCGATGCCGACGGAGTCCGGGTAGCTCCTGGCCCCCTGATCGCCGCGGATCTCCCCGGAGACGTCCTGCTCGCGCACCGTCTCGAGGCCGCGGATGCGGCGGGATTCGCGATGGTAGGGCGCCATGGCGAGGCCGTCCTCGGTGCCCATCACGTCGGCCCGCAGGCGCAGGCCGGGCCAGCCGCGGCCACCGTCGGGGCGTGGGGCCTCGGTCTGCATCCAGTGGAGCATCGAGAGGGAGAGCTGCTTGGCATCGGCCAGGCTCTCGGCGTACTCCTCCTCGGGAACGTCCAGCGTGGTGCGCTCGAAGTAGTCGATGCTCGGCCAGTTGATCAGGCAGATGTCGCTCGCGAAGGTGCCGGGGGTGAAGAGGTCCCGGGCGATGATCCGGCGGAAGGTCCACAGGTTCCCGTCGCCGGGGTCCTTGGACTGGTCGGCGGTGACCGCGAGCGCGTCATCCCCGGGGTTCGGGGAGAAGTGCCGCTCGCCGATCTCGAGGGTGCGCGGGTTCGGCGCGGTCCAGGAGATGAGCGGCGCGCCCCAGAAATCGGGCTGGAGCGAGGTCCAGTGCTCGTAGCGCTCGGGCCTCGGGATCGTGTGGTCCTCCCCCTCGAGGTGGTCCACCGCGAAGCAGTAGGTGAGCGCCTGGACGTTCTCGGGCTGGGCGGTCTCGGGAGCGCTGGGCTCGCCGGTCTCGGCCCGGGACTCGAAGCCGGTGACGTACTCGGTGCCGGTCAGGGGCAGCAGCTCGCCGGTCTCGGTGGCGTCGATGACATAGGCCGCCTCGACGGTGTACTCCTCCCCCGTCTCCAGCGAGCGCAGCGTCACGGAGGTGACGGCGTCCCCATCGGCCCCCGCAGCGACCGGGCGCACCCGCAGGTCGACGGTGAGGCGGCGGGTTGCGGTGTGCGGCGCGATCATCGCCTCGATCACGGCCAGCCCTGCCCGCGGCTCATGGCAGAGCTTCGAGACCCAGCCCGCGCCGGGGTTGAGGTCCTCCCGGGCACGCGCGGCGACGGTGAGGGGATAGTGGCGGCGGTAGTGGTCACGGATCCCGTCGCGCAGCTCCCGATAGGAGGCGGTGCAGCCGAACTCCTCGATCCACGGGTGCTCGTCCGGGGGTACGCCCTGGCTGGTCAGCTGGCCGCCGAGCCAGGCGAACTCCTCGGTGAGATGGACGCGCATACCGTGGCGCGCGGCGGCGAGGGCGGCGGCGACGCCGCCGAGACCACCGCCGACCACGAGGACGTCGACGCGGGGATCGTGAAGGGTCATCGGTGGGTCTCCTTGGAGATCGAGGGAGCGGGTCCGGTGGTGGTACCCGCGGTGACGGTGCAGGGCAGGAGGATCTGGGTCTCGCCGGGCCGCGCGGGATTCTGCAGCAGGCGCAGGAGCATCTGCACCGACCCAGCGCCCATCTCGTGGCGCGGGATCGTGAAGCCGCTCCAGGCCACGGCCGAGCCGTGGGGGCTCTCCGGGTCGCCGAGGCGGGCGATCGAGAGGTCCGCGGGCAGCGAGAGCCCGCGGGAGAGTGCGAGCAGGCGGAGCTTCGAGGCCAGGTCCGGGGTGGCCGCGATCGCTGTGGCCCCGGTGCCGAGCACATCGTCGAGCAGGGAGCCGACATCGAGCGCCTCCCCGTCGAGCCGGAGGGGACTGACCTCGAGCCTGGCCGCCGCCCGCTCGAATCCCTGGCGCCGGTCGATACCGGACTCGTGGTCTGGGAACTCGAGGGCAAACGCGATCCGGCGGTGCCCGAGAGCGGCGAGATGCTCGATGACCTGCTCGGTCGCCGTGCCGTAGTCGGCGCCGACATAGGGCACCTCGGCGCCATCAGCCTCGCGGCGACCGATGAAGACGAAGGGGTAGTCGTGGGCGAGCAGCTCGGACAGGTCCCGGCGGTGGCTGTGGCGGCCGAAGAGCAGGCAGCCGTCGGCCAGATGCAGGCGGCCCCGCCGTGCCCAGTCGCGCAGCCCCTCCCGGCCGCTCGCGGGATCGCCGCCGTGGCTCGAGGTGAACAGCAGCAGGTCGACGCCCTGTCGCAGGGCCTCGGCCTCGATGCCGCGCAGGAACGGGTAGTAGAAGTCGCTGGAGTCGTGCGGGAAGACCGGCTCGTAGGTGAAGACGCCGAAGATGGAGGTGCGGCCGCCGGCGAGATGCTTCGCGGCGAGATTGCCCCAGTAGCCGGTCTCCTCCACTGCGGCAAGGATCCGCAGGCGGGTCTCCTCGGTGAGTCGCCCCTGCACCTCAGCACCCGCATTGAGGGCCATCGACACGGTCGCCTGACTCACGCCGGCCGCACGGGCCACGTCGGCCTGCGTGGGTCTCCTGTGCGCGGTGGTGGCGTGCCGCTCCATCGGTCCTCCCGGGATCATGACGTCGTTGTCCGTGGGCCGAAGCACAACAGGTTATGCGCATAACCACAAGGGATCCCTTCCAGACCGGCCTTTGCTCCGCACCCGAAGGCGCGGTACGGTCGACACAGCTATGACACGAGCGACGACGAGGTGGATCGTGATCAACGCATGCCCGTCCGTTCCGATCTCCCGGAACGAGCTCGGATGACCGCGACCCGCTGGTCACCGACGGATTCTGCCTACCAGGCGCGGCTCCTGCGCGCCCATGAGGATCTGCGCGCGAACGCTGAGGTCCGTCCCGACCGGAATCCGGTGCGGGAGCCGGTGCTCGCCTCCTGGCGCCGCTCACTCGCCGCCCGGCCCGCGGACACCCTCCCCACCGGTGCCGTCCTCGAGGGAGGCGAGCTCGCTGCGGCGCGCCAGGAGCATCTCTTCTCGGCGGTGCTGCCGCTGCTGCGCTCCCGCCTGATCGACCCTGCCGTCGAGGCCGGGCTGATGGTCGCGCTGGGCGATGCCCGGGGCAGGCTGCTGTGGGTCGAGGGGCGGCCGCAGCTGATCTCCCGGGCCGATGACATGGGCTTCGCCGCCGGTGCCGACTGGTCCGAGAGCGCGATGGGCACCTCCGCGCCGGCCCTCGCCCTGACCACCAGCGCCTCGATGCAGGTGGTCGGTGCGGAGCACTTCCATGAGGCCGTGCACCCCTGGAGCTGCAGCGCCGTGCCGGTGCTGCATCCCCATACCGGAAGGACCCTCGGGTTCCTCGATGTCACCGGCACCGCCGAGGCGGTCTCCCCGCTGGTGCTGCCGCTGCTCGAGGCCACCGCCCGTGCGGTCCAGGACGAGCTGCGCGCCCTGCTGCCCGTCGGCCGCGCGGAGGGGGCACCGACCGGCCGCCGGCCGCGGATCCTGCCCCGCTCCCCGCGCTCTGCGGGTCTCAGGCGCGCGAGCGCCAGAGCAGCCAGACGAAGTAGGGCGCTCCGAGCAGGGCGACCATCAGCCCGGCCGGGATCTGCGCGGGGGCGATGAGGGAGCGGCCGAGCGCATCGGCCAGACCTACCAGCACGCCGCCGAGCAGCATCGCGACCGGGAGCGTGCGCAGGTGCCTACCGCCCACCAGCGCCCGCGCCAGGTGCGGGGCGACCAGTCCCACGAAGCCGACCACCCCGACGGCCACCACGCTGATCGAGGCGAGCACCGCCGCGAGCCCCATCACCGCGAAGCGGGTGCGCTCCAGCCGCACGCCGAGCACCCGCGGGGTGTCCTCGTCGATCGCGAGCAGATCCAGCTCGCGGTGCAAGCCCGCCAGCAGCGGGGCGATGACCACGAGCGCGATCAGGACAGGGAGCACATCGCCGAGGCCGCGGCCGTAGGTGGTCCCCGACAGCCAGGTGAGGATCCTCGGGGTGTCCCAGGGATTGGAGCTGAGCAGCAGGAACGTGGTCAGAGCACTCATCCCGTAGCCCGTGCCGATGCCGACCAGCACGAAGCGCTCGGGGGCCAGTCCGCCCCGCCAGGCGAGCAGCGCGATCGCCGCGAACGTGACGACCCCGACCCCGACGGCGCACAGGAGCATCAGCGGCCGCCCGCCGCCGAGCAGGGTCACCACGGCCGCCGCCCCGAGCCCGGCGCCAGCTGTGATGCCCAGCAGCCCGGGCTCCGCGAGCGGATTGCGCACGGTGGACTGCACCACGGTGCCGGCCAGGGCCAGCGCGGCGCCGGCGAGGACGGCAGCGCCCACCCGCGGCAGGCGTTCCCCGAGGGCGCGGCCGACGAGGTCGGGGGCCGCGCCCTGCACCCACAGGGCGATGTCCCCGGTGCGCAGCCACAGGCTGCCGGCGAGCATCCCGAGCACGACGACCGCCGCCAAACCGGCACCGAGCACGGCCAGCACCAGGAGGAACCGCCGCCGCGAGCGCAGACCGGAGCGGGCCTGGGGCGGCTGCGCCGTCGGTCCGGAGTCCCGCAGGCGCCGCGCGAGCACGACGATCATCACCGCACCCAGCAGCGCGGTCGGGATCCCGGTGGGGATCGCGGCGGCGCCCTGCGGGGTCAGCAGGGCACGCAGCCCGGCGTCGGCCAGCAGCACGATCAGCGCACCGAGCAGCCCGGAGACCGGGATCAGCAGGTGATGACGGTGCACGGCGCCGACGAGACCGCCCAGCAGCCGTGCCAGCACCGGCGCTCCGAGGCCGACGAACGCGAGCGGCCCGGCGACGGTGACGGCCACCGCGGTCAGCAGCACGGCGCAGAGCACGGCGATCGCGCGAGTCGGGGCGACCGGCACGCCGAGCGCGCTCGCGGCGTCGTCCCCCAGCCCCAGCACGTCCAGGCGCCGGGCGAGCAGGAGGGCGGCCAGCAGCACGAGCCCGATCACCGGCAGCGCCCGCAGCGAGGCGTCGAGGTTCAGCTGGGACAGGGAGCCGCTGCCCCAGGCGTACAGGCCCGTCGTCTCCGCCTCGAAGAGGATCAGCAGCATCGTGGTGCCGGACTGCAGCGCCATCGCCACCGCGGAGCCAGCCAGGATCAGGCGCGTGGTCGAGGAGCCGGCCCCTCCCGCGAGTGCCAGCACGAGCCCGGCCGCGAGCAGCCCGCCGACGAAGGCGACAGCTCCTGAAGCCCACAGCGGCACGGTGAGGCCGAAGGCGGCCACGGCGCTGATCGCGAAGTAGGAGCCGGCCGTCACCGCGAGCGTGTCCGGGGAGGCCAGGGTGTTGCGGGAGATGGACTGCAGCAGCGCCCCGGCGGCGCCGAGCGCGATGCCGACGGCGATCCCGGCGGCGAGGCGGGGCAGGCGGGAGGCGAGCAGCACCTCGGCCACACTCACCGTCCGCTCGTCGCTCCGGGCACCGGCGAGGTGTCGCACGAGGTCGAGGAGTCCGATGTCGGAGGTGCCCTGGGTGAGGTGCCACAGCCCCACCAGCGCCACGGCGACCGCCAGTGCCGCCACCGTGGCGGTTCCCGCGAGGAGACCGCCGGCTCCCGGCCGGGTCACGGGGCCGAGACGGAGTCGACGTAGGCGTCGATCGCCTGTTCGGCGGAGCGGGGTCCGCCGAAGGTCCAGATGCCCTCGGGGAAGGCATGGGCACGGCCGTCCTCCACCGCAGGCAGGGAGGTCCAGATCTGGTTCTTCTCGAGCTCGCTGACGTAGTCCCCGGCAGGATCGTCGGTCCCGGTGTAGAAGAGGTTCGCCTCCCCCACCTCGATGAGCCCCTCGATATCCGTCTGCCCCAGGCCATAGGCCGGATCGACCTCACCGGTCCAGGCCGGCGTGAGGCCGAGCTCCGCACCGATCGCTGAGAACAGCGCGCCCTCGCCGAAGGGCCGCAGGGAGACGTTGCCGCCCTCGACCCAACCGTCGAAGTACACGAAATCGGTGGTGGGCAGGGCGGCGGCGGTGATCTCCTGCCGCGCCGAGGCGACGTGCGCCTCGAACTCGCCGAGCACCACCTCAGCGCGCTCGGTGCGCCCGGTGGCCTCGGCGATCAGGGTGAAGAGGTCTTTCATGTGGCCGAGCGGATCAGAGGCGTCCGCGCCCAGGGTGGCCAGCACCGGCACGCCCCGCTCCTCGAGCTGCGCGATGATCTCGTCCTCCGGACCGGTCGCCTCGACGATCACCAGATCCGGATCGGCCGCGAGCAGGGCGTCGAGGTTCGGCTCGCCCCGGGTGCCGACGTCCATCGTCCCCTCGGGCAGGGTCTCTGCGGTGACCCAGGTGCCGAAGCCCTCGACGTCCGCCGCTGCGACCGGGGCGATGCACAGGCTCAGCAGGCCCTCGGTCTGCTGCCACTCCAGCACGGCGACCCGCTCGGCGGGCGCCTCGAGCTCGACGGTGCGACCGAGGTGGTCCGTCACGCTGACCGGGCCGGTCGCGGTGGAGGTCTCGTCGGCCGCACAGGATTCGCTGATCGCAGCGGCGTCCGACGGGGCCCCGCTCGCGGTGTCGGGGACCTCGGTCGTGCCGCAGGCGGCGAGTGCGGTGAGGGCCAGTGCGGCGGTGGCCGCGACACGCGCGCGGCGAGGGGTACGGATCATGAGGGGCTCCTGGGGAGGGGGCAGAACGGGGAGGGGGCAGAACAGGGAATGGAAGGTGTGAGAGGCGGGCAGCGGGAGATGAGGGTCCCCGGAGACAGGGTCCCCGGAGACGGAGAATCCTCAGTTCGTGCCCTCCGGCGGAGGCGCTTCAGCCTCAGGCTGGAGCGGCGGCGGGGAGGCTGCGGCGGCTGCGCGCGTCGATCCGCAGACGGCCGTCGAGGGGGTCCGCGGTGACGTCGATGGGGATGTCGTAGACGTGGCTGAGGTGTGCTGAGGTGAGGACCTCGGCGGCCCGCCCGGCGGCGTGCACGCGCCCCTCGCGCAGGAGCACCACCTGATCGGCGATGCGCGCGGCGTGGCCGAGGTCGTGCTGCACGAAGCCGATGCCGACCCCGTGACCCTCGGCGAGCTCCCGCACCAGGTCGAGCGTCTCGATCTGATAGCGCAGGTCGAGATGATTGGTGGGTTCGTCCAGCAGCACGATCCCCGTGTCCTGGGCGAGGCAGGAGGCGAGCCAGACCCGCTGCATCTCGCCTCCCGAGAGCTCGCCGACGGCGCGCGGAGCGAAATCGGTGATGCCGGTCAGGCGCATCGCATGATCGATCGCGGCGCGGTCGGCGGCATCGAGTCCGGCGAAGCGGCGCCGGTGGGGATGGCGACCGAAGGCGACGACATCGCGGACCGAGAGCCCCTGTGGGGCGGTGCGGGTCTGGGTGAACAGCGTCAGCGCCCGGGCGAACTCCTTGGCACCGAGCAGATCGACACTGCGCTCGCCCTCCCCGTCGGTCAGACGGATCCCGCCGGAGCGCAGCGGATGGAGGCGGGCCATCGCACGCAGCACCGTGGACTTCCCGCTGCCGTTGGGGCCGAGCAGCGCCGTAACGGCTCCCGACCGCAGCGCGAGCGAGACTTCATGGACGACGGGACTGCCGCCGTAGCTCAGAGTGAGCTGGTCACCGAGGAGAGCCGGGTGCTGAGCGGGGCCGGGAACAGAGGAGGGAACGGAGCTGGCAGCGCGGCTGGGCTCGGGAGGGGCGATTGACACAAGGTAAGCCTACCCTTAGCCATTTCGGCTCGTCCACACTTGCACATATCGTGGACGACGGGAGGGCACGGCGGCTGATCAGCAGGGGCACGGCGGCCGTAAGGATGCCCGGCGGCTCAGCGGCTGCAACGCCGCCCGGCGGCTCTCGAGCCGGAACTCCCGTCACGTCCGTCGTTCCCGGCCTACCCTGGGGGCCAGAGCACTCCTCGACCTTGCGCGATGACGCGCCCCACGACGGGAGATGAGAACGATGCCCCACCTGCTCGATGTGCCCGGCATGAGCCGCTGGATCCAGCGCGACGGCCCCGAGAACGTCCTGACCGGCTTGACCCGAATCCTCGAGGAGGACCTGCGCCGGTGGGACTCCTTCGAGAAGATCCCCCGCCTGGCCAGCCACACCCCGTTCGGCGTGATCGAGCTGATGCCGATCACCGACGGGGAGCTGTACTCGTTCAAGTACGTCAACGGCCACCCGTTGAATCCTGCCCGCGGGCTGCAGACCGTCACCGCCTTCGGGATGCTGGCCGATGTGGACAACGGCTACCCGATCTTCTTCGCGGAGATGACGCTGCTGACCGCGCTGCGCACCGCCGCGACCTCGGCGCTCGCGGCCAGAGAACTCGCGCGCCCCGGGGCCCGAACCCATGCCCTGATCGGAGCAGGCTCCCAGGCAGAGTTCCAGGCCCTCGCCTTCCGCGCGATGCTCGGGATCGATCAGCTGCGGGTGGTGGACCTGGACGAGGCCGCGGTGGAAAAGGTGCGCCGCAATCTCGAACCGCTCGGCTTCGAGGTGCACCTGTGCGAATCGGTGGACGAAGCGGTCCAGGGCGCCGACGTGATCACCACCTGCACCGCGGACAAGGCCCGCGCCGCCGTGCTGCACCGCGACCAGGTGCGGCCCGGCACGCACGTCAATGCGATCGGCGGCGACTGCCCCGGCAAGACCGAGCTCGATCCCGCGCTGCTGGAGGCTGCGCGGGTGGTGGTGGAGTACGAGCCGCAGACCCGCATCGAGGGCGAGATCCAGCAGCTGCCACCCGAGTTCGAGGTCGCCGAGCTATGGCAGGTGATCACCGGGGAGGTCGCCGGCCGCACCGACGATGAGGAGATCACGGTGTTCGACTCCGTCGGCTTCGCCCTCGCTGACTTCTCAGCGCTGCGCTACGCGCAGCAGGCGACCGACGGGACCGATCTGTTGGAGTGGATCGATGTGATCGCCGATCCGGATGATCCGAAGGATCTGTTCTCGCTGCTCACCGCGCAGACGCCGGCGGGCTGAGCGGCCGGCCGGAGACCTGCTCGGCGTCCGCCCGCTCGAGGTCCGCGAGGAGCCGCGCCACCAGGCCGTCCTCATCGAGCTCCTCCCCGAGAGCCTGCTCCTCCGTCGCTCCGAGCAGATCCCGCGACCGATACCAGGAGGCGACCTCGACGGGGCCGACGGACACCGCCAGAGGCTTGCCGGCGTGGCGGCGCAGGGTCTCCTCGAGGCTCACGTCGAGGTAGTACACGAGGTTCGGACCCTCGTGCTCGGCCAGCAGGCGCTCGAACATCGCGCCGTAGTACTCGGCCGGGAGGATGCCTTCAAGGATCGTGATCCGCCCAAGTCCAAGGCAGTGCCGCACGATGACCGCAAGCAGGTCGGCGGCCTCGGGGTCTGGGGCGTCGTGCTCGCGAAGCATCTCCCGGCGCACCTGATCCTGCCCGATCACGGCGACCCGCCCTCGCGGGAGCGAGCGCTGCACGCGGCGGGCGATCGTCGACTTGCCGGACGCGGAGTTCCCGCGCAGAATCACGAGCACGGAAGGCACCGGGTCACGCTCCGTGGGAGGGCTCGACCATTTCGGCGGGTGTGGTCTCCGGCTCGGTGCCGGTGATCTGCCCGAGCACGTTCATCAGGTGGTAGATGACCAGTGCTGCCGCGGTGCCGAGCGCGATGCCGGTGAGCTGGATGCCTCCGAAGGTCCAGGTCACGTTCGCGATGCCCACCACCAGGGCGACACCGGCGGTGAACTGGTTCTTCGGGCGGGAGAAGTCGACCTTGCCGTCCACCCACATGCGCACGCCGACGATGCCGATCAGGCCGTAGAGCACGAAGGTCACGCCGCCGAGGACGCCCGGCGGGATGGTGAAGATCATGGCGCCGACCTTCGGGGAGAGCGAGAGCAGGATCGCGACGATGCCGGCCACCCAGTAGGCGGCGGTGGAGTAGACGCGGGTGGCGCTCATGACGCCGATGTTCTCGCCGTAGGTGGTGGTCGGCGAGCCGCCGAAGCCGGCCGAGAGCGCCGTGGCCAAACCGTCGGAGCTGAGGGTGCGGCCCACCATGTGGTCGAGGTTCCGATGGGTCATCAGGCCCACGCTGGTCACGTGGCCCACGTTCTCCGCCAGCAGCACCACCACGACGGGCAGGAACATCGGCAGCAGGCCGAGGTTGAACTCGGGGTGATGGAACTCGGGCAGGCCGAGCCAGGCGGCGTCGGCGACGGGAGAGAAGTCGACCTCGCCGCGCAGCACCGCCACGGCGTAGCCGACCAGCACGCCCAGCAGCACCGAGACCCTCCCCAGCAGGCCCTTGAACAGGGCGGTGCACAGCACCACCGCGAACAGGGTGATGGTGGCGGTGACCGCCGACTCCTTGAAGTTCAGGTACGCCGTCGGAGCGAGGTTGAAGCCGATCAGGGCGACGATCGAGCCCATCACCACCGGCGGCATGAGCGCCCCGATCCAGCGGGTGCCGATCTTCTGGACCAGCAGTCCCAGCAGTGCCAGCAGGATGCCGGTGACCATCACCCCGCCGAGCGCCGCGCCCATCGAATCTGCCTGAGTGGAGGCGGTGATGGGGGCGATGAAGGCGAAGGAGGAGCCGAGATAGCTGGGCACCTTGTTGTGGGTGATGATCAGGAACAGCAGGGTGCCGATGCCGGAGAACAGCAGGGTCGTCGACGGCGGGAAGCCCGTCAGCAGCGGCACCAGGAAGGTGGCGCCGAACATGGCGATGACGTGCTGGGCGCCGATGCCGATGGTCAGCGGCCAGGCCAGCCGCTCCTCGGGCAGGACGATCGCGTCGGGGGCGATGGTGCGGCCATCTCCGTGCAGGCTCCAGCGGAACATGATTCTCCAGGGGGTGAGGAGGGTGAAGGGGTGGGGCGGAGGCAGGCGGCTCGCGGGGAGGAGCGCGCTGCAGCGCGGTCAGGCGCTGGGGAAGTTCTTCCGGCGGGCCGTCTCCTCGGTGACATCCGGGACCCGGTCCAGCAGGGAGACGCGCCCGCCATCACGGGCCCGGAAGTCGGCGAACATCCGGGTGACGTCCGGGGCGCCGAACTCGTCACGCACCGGGGCGGGCACCGTGAGCATCAGCGCTGCGGCGAGTCCGATGAACAGTGCGACTCCGCCGGTGGCGAGCCCTGCCCCGGCGGCCATCGCCAGGGAGTTGACGATCACGTCGAGGAAGCCGACGACCGTCAGCACCAGCGCGGCGACCACGCCGCTGGCCCGGGCGCTCACGGCCGGACGTGAGAGGAGCGAGGTGCGCCCGAACAGCGAGACCACCACGAAGCAGCCGCAGACCACCGCATCGATCAGGTGCAGCGACGAGCTTCCGGGCGCCTTCCCCGTGGTCGCGACGATCGCGGCCAGCAGGTGCCAGATCACCGCCGCGGTGTGCATGATCGCGCTGAGCTCGAAGGCCCGCACCGTGTAGACCAGCCAGTCGGTGCGGCGGAACGAGACCGGCATGGTCCGCACGAAGGACCGGGAGATCATCAGCCCGAAGGCGGCGACCAGGAACGGCAGGTAGACGAAGCCGGAGGCGAAGCTCAGCGGCGCCGCGAACTGCAGCCCGAGGCTGTTGTCGGCGAGCGCAGCGATCACCAGCGCGGCCACCACCGCGGTCGAGGAGACGTACCAGGATCGCTCCCGGCGCAGCGCGGAGGCCAGCACGATCCCCAGCAGCAGGGCGGAGACCAGAGCGTTGGCGAAGGTCATCAGCGAGAACGCCCAGCCGGTGGTGAACACGCGGCCCACGATCATCACGGTCGCGATCAGCAGGGAGAGCGCCGTGGCCACGGCCACGCCCTGGAGCGCGATCCGGGCCGTGCGCCGGGCTCGCGCCTGGGGCAGGTAGCCCTCGTGGACGCGCGGCTCGATGCCCAGGATCGCACCGAGCAGGAGCAGAGAGACCCCGATGCCGATGCCCACCGGTGGCCCGTCGGGAAGGGACGCGAAGAGCTTGGGCAGGGAGAGCACCAGGTCCGCGCCGATCACGGTGATGGAGACGAGCAGTGCCGGCAGCAGGCCGACCAGGCGCAGGATGCGCACGGCGACCAGCGGCGGCTTCTCGGGGACCCAGCGCAGCAGGTGCACGATCAGCAGCGTCGCGAGCCCGGTGCCGATCGCGATCTTCCCGAGCAGATCCAGCAGCGGGCTCTCAGCGAGGGTGAAGGTGGTGGTCAGCGCGGTGGCCAGGCACACCAGGGCGAACACATCGCGCAGGGCGTCGAACACGCCCAGCTCCTTGAAGCGGTTCGGCAGCACGAATCCGTTCAGCGGAATCTCGTCATCCTCGGCGTTCGGGGTGGTGCCCGAGCGCGCATAGGAGACGGTGCCCGGGCGCGACAGCGGGGAGACCAGCTCCCGCTCGGCCTCGGCGTCCGGGTCGACGTCGCCGTCCTCCAGCACCGGGATCGCGCCGGTCACCGGTGCCGGCTCCGCGGTGACGTCCGGACCGGCGAGGTCCAGTCCGCTGAGGTCGACCGTCTCGTTCTCGCCGGCCGGCAGCGTCGGTGCGGCGCCCCGACGGGCGAGCAGCGGGGTGGCGTAGCGGTCGAACGCGGCACGATCCGGCAGCCGGTCGGTGGGCAGGCTGTGCGGGTCGTCGACCGCGAAGATCCAGTCGGCGTCCTGGTCCCGGTGCTGACTGTCCCGTGGCTCCCTGTCCATCGACCTTCTCTCCTGCCGTGCGACGCCCTGGGGCCGTCCGTGACTGCGCTCCATGCGCGGGTGTGCGTCTTGCATCCTAGGGACGGGAGGGGTGCTCCCCCCGTCGGCGCGCCGTGGGGCGGGTGCGCAGTGCGTCTCAGGTCGTCTCACAGCAGCGCTCGGCGCCCGCGCGTGTGCGGCGGGCTCCCGGACGGCTGTTCACAGGTGCAGGCGTGTGGCGAGCTCGTGGCGCACGGCCCCGCCGCGCACCGTCAGCAGCAGCACCACCGCGACCAGGCTGAGACCGCCGCAGATCGCGGAGGGGATCACCGGGTCCACCCAGCCCAGGGCGAGGAACACGATCGGGGTGAGCCCGAGCAGCACCGTCAGCCCGCTGTAGACGACGTAGTCGCCCACCTCCATCCGGATCACGCGGGCCGTGATCAGCAGCCCGACGATCGAGGCGGCGCAGACGATCGGCACCACGAAGGTCAGGGACCAGCCGTCCCAGCCGGAGAGGTAGTCCCAGTAGACGCATACCCCGCCCGCCGCCACCACCAGGTAGACGATGAACTTGGCGAGGTTGCGGCGCTTGCTCACCGCCATCACGACCACCAGCCAGGTCGTGGCGATGCCGAGCCATACACTGCGCAGCGCGCCGATGCCGTCATCGTCGGGCCCGAACAGCAGCTGGGCGATGAAGGACAGCACGATCACGCCGAGCGAGGTGAGGGCCAGGACCCTCAGCACCCGGCGTCGGGAGAAGCGCAGCGGCACCGCCGGGTAGGGGCCGGGGACGGGCGCGCCCACCAGGGTGGTCCCGCACAGCGGGCAGCGGATCCAGTCGCCCTCGACCTGGACCGTGCAGTCGGGGCAGCGCCTCATGTCCCGAACTCCAGCAGCTCGTCCTCGGAGACGCGGGCTGCGGAGACCGTGACCTCGACTCCCGCCTCGGTGAGCAGTGCGGCGTACTCCCGCACGTGATCGGTCTGCACGAAGGGAGCGGTGAAGCTGAGGGTGAGCAGCCCGGCGTGCGAGATGGCGCAGAACTGCGGGCGCACGGCGGAGACGTGGAACAGCATCCGTCCCACATGAGACGCGGCAGGCTCGGGCAGCGTGACCCGGCCCAGGTTCGAGACCGCGACCGTCAGCCGGCGGTTGTTCGCATGGTTGATCATGCTCAGCAGCCGGTCCTTGACCGGCCTGGGCACGATCCGGGCCAGCGGCAGGCGCTCCACGCGGATCAGCCGCTGCAGCTTCTGCTCGAGCGCCTCGGGGGTGGCCTCCGCGGAGAAGCTCTCCTGGAGTCCGCGGGCCACCGCCCCGGGCGCGTCGTCGCCGTGGCCGTAGGTGTGCTCGACCCGGATGGTCGCGAAGAAGTTCCGGGCGGAGGTCGAGGGGAAGAACTGGCGCAGGTTCACCGGCACCGATGCCGCCATCGTCGGCGCCCCGTGCGCTCCCTCGTCGGCGCGGCGGATCGCCTCGAAGAACAGTGCGGTGAGGTACATCGTCAGCGCCACCCCCTCGGCCTTCGCGAGGCCCAGCACGGGCCGCGCCGGCATCGTCAGCTCGATGATGCGGGTGCGGTGATCCGGGGTGCGGGTGCCGCGCACCCGGTGGATCCGGCGCCGGGCGGGACGGGCAGCGGCGGGCTCGACGGGCGTCTCCTCCGTCGGCGGCTCATCAGCCTCCGGGACCGTGAGCACCGCAGGTGCGGCTTCTCGGCTGAACTCCTCCTGGTGGGCGTCCTCGTCAGCATCGACGGTGCGGCGACGGCGCCGGAAGTAGTGGGCGAAGGAGTCGGTGGTCAGCTCATGCACCTCCTCGGCGGCCAGCGCGCCGGTCCGGGTGCCCACTGCCCCGAGCGGAGGATCCGGGCGCTCCGCAGCCCCCGGACGCGCCTCGGCCGCCGCCACCGAGAGGGGCGGGGCCTCCTCGGGGAAGCGTCGTCGGGTGTATCCGGCCAGCAGGTCGGTGAGGAACCACAGTGCCCCGGTGCCATCGGAGAGCGCATGGAAGATCTCCAGGATGATGCGCCGGCGGTGATGGAGCACCCGGAACAGCAGCGTGCGCCGGTCCGGCTGGTAGATCGCGGCGCAGCTGGGAAGCACCTCCTCCTCCACCACCGGCTGCAGGTCGCTGTCCTGGAGGTAGTACCAGAACACCCCTCGGCGCAGCACCGCGTGATAGAGCGGGAAGCGCTCGAAGGTCTCGTCGAGCGCCTCCTGCAGCAGGGCCGGGTCGACCTCGTGGTCCAGCTCGGCGCTCATCCGGAACACCTTGGGATCCGCGTCGCTGCGGGCCGCCGGGAAGATGTTCGAGGCATTGTCCAGGCGGACCCAGTGCCGGCGGCGCACGGGCCGGTTCATGGGCTCACCTGCACTGGGGGGTCCTGGGCGGTGCTGGGCACGCCTGCCTCCAGGAATTCGTCGATCACCTCGTAGGCCTCCCGCAGCGGGCGGGCGAATCGCGGGAGGGTGATGAAGCCGTGCAGCGCCCGCTGAACCCGGTGGAGGCGCACCCGGTTGCCGGCCGCCTCGAGCGCCCGGGCGTAGGCCTCGCCTTCATCGCACAGCAGGTCCAGCTCGGCGGTGATCATGAGGGTGTCCGGCTGCCCGGAGAGGTCGGTGGCCATCAGCGGGGAGACCAGGCGATTCTTCCTCTGCTCGGGATCGGGGGCGTACATCTCGAAGTAGTCCTGGATCTCGGTGTTGGTCAGCCGGTAGTCCTCGCCGTGATGGCGCACGGAGGGGAACGGCGAGGTCTCCGGATCGTGATCCCAGTGCGTGACGGGGTACAGCAGGATCTGACGCGAGGGCGGGCGGTGGCCGCGCTCACGCAGCAGCAGGGAGACCGCCGCGGCGAGGTTCCCCCCGGCGGAGTCGCCCATCAGCACGATCTGGTCCGCGTCCTCGAGCCCGGCCCGGCGGGGATCCTCGAGCAGCCGGCGCGCGGTGCCGTAGCAGTCCTCGAGCGCGGCCGGGAACGGATGCTCGGGCGCCAGCCGGTAGTCGACCGACGCCACCCGGCAGCCGGTGAGGTCGGCCATGGTGGCGCAGGCAGGGGTGTAGCTCTCGATATCTCCGGTGACCCAGCCGCCGCCATGGAAGAACAGCAGCAGCTCGTCACGCCGCTGCACGCGCGGGGTGAACACGCGCACCGGCACGCGCCTGCCGGTCCCGCTGTCGGAGAAGGTGTCCCAGGTGGGGGTGCGGTAGCGCGCGGCAGGCAGCGCGGCCAGCTGTCGCTGCAGATGCCGCACCCGCTCGTAGTCCTCCCGCACATCGAAGCGGGCGAGGGAGACGAGGCGCAGCGCGAGCCTCAGCAGCGGGTTCACGGGCGGGAGCCCGTGACGGCGGGGAACAGGTCCATGCCTCCAGGATAGTCAGCGCTGAGGGCCGGTCCGCTCGACCTCGTCGCTCAGCACAGATCTGCCCTGTCGGCGGCGAAGCGCACTGCGGGACCGGCCTCGATCCGGCCCTCGCCCATCTCGATCACCGGGCCGATCAGGAGGCGGTGGGTGGCGGCGTCGACCGCCTGCTCGATGCGGATCGCGAAGTGGGCGAGCACGCCGGGCAGGATCGCGTCCCCGTCACCGGTGCGGGTGACCTCGAGACCGTTGAACATCCCCTGCAGCGGGGCGGCCGGGGTGCCGAAGCGGTCCGCGAGATCGTGCTGATCCTCGGCGAGCAGGTTCAGGCAGAAGTGCCCGGCCTCCTCGACCGCCTCCGCCGCCCGCGACATGCCGTACAGCGCGATCAGCATGGTGGGCGGGTCATAGGAGAGGTCGAGATAGGAGTCGACGGTCACGGCGAGATCATGGGAGCCCTGCCGGGTGCTGACCACGGCCAGCCCCACCGCGAGCAGGTCGCTGAGGCGGCGGTACTCGTCCTGGTCCACGGAATTCATCGGCGCGGCTCAGCGGGCCGTCGGGAACATCCGGGCCCGGGCCGAGCTCGAGTCCATGACCTCCTTGCCGAAGGGGAAGCAGGTCACCGGGATCAGCTTGAGATTCGCCCAGGCCAGCGGTATGCCGATGATGGTGACGGCCTGTGCGAGCGCGGTGCCCACGTGCCCGAGGGCCAGCCACCAGCCCGCGATCACGAACCAGATCACGTTGCCCAGGGTGCTCATCGCTCCGCCGCCGCCAGTGTCCACGACCTCACGGCCGAACGGCCAGAGCACGAAGCCGGCGATCCGGAAGGAGGCGATCCCGAAGGGGATCGTGACGATGAAGATGCAGGCGAGGACGCCGGCGACCAGGTAGCCCAGGAACAGAGCCCAGCCAGCGGTCAGCAGCCAGATGAGGTTGAGGATCAGAGTCAGTACGGAGCGCATGGCACCAGCCTAGGGATCTGCTGCGGCGGTGGCCATGGGGATGTCCCCCTCGGCGAGCCTGCGGGCAGCGGCCGGGAGGTCCGTCCAGCATCACGCTCCGCCGCGCAGGATCAGCTCGCCGCGCCGATTACCCTGGAGCCATGCCAGCTCCCGAGATCGCGCTGACCCAGCGTTTCCAGTCCGCCTTCACCGCCGCCTTCGGGCCCGAGTTCGCCGACGCGGATCCGATCATCCGCCCCTCCCAGTTCGCGGACTTCCAGTGCAACGCCGCGATGGGACTCGCGAAGCGCCTGGGGAAGAAGCCCCGCGACATCGCCGCCGAGATCCTCGCCGCGGTCGACCTGGACGACATCGCCGAGACCCCCGAGATCGCCGGGCCCGGCTTCCTGAACATCCGCCTGCGCACCGACTGGATCGCCGCGCAGGCCGCCGAGCTCGCCGCCGATGCGCGCCTCGGCGTCCCCTCCCCCGCCTCCCCCGACACCGTGGTGGTCGACTACTCAGCGCCGAACGTCGCCAAGGAGATGCACGTCGGGCACCTGCGCACCACCGTGGTGGGCGACTCGATCGTGCGCACGCTCGAGAAGCTCGGCCACACCGCGATCCGCCAGAACCACATCGGCGACTGGGGCACCCCCTTCGGCATGCTCATCGAGCACCTCCTCGAGGTGGGCGAGGACAGCGCCGAGGCCGATCTGCTCAAGACCGATCCCAACGCCTTCTACCAGGCAGCGCGCGGCAAGTTCGACGCCGCAGAAGCGGCCCAGGAGGCGGGCGCGGGGACCCCCGGACCCGAGGGCGGCGATTTCGCCTCCCGCGCTCGCCAGCGCGTGTCCACGCTGCAGTCCGGCGACGCCGAGTCGCTGCGGATCTGGACCAACCTCGTGGAGCTGTCCAAGCAGTACTTCCACCGCATCTACGACATGCTCGGCGTCACCCTCACCGACGAGCACCTGGCCGGCGAGTCCAGCTACAACGACCTGCTCGAGGCGGTCTGCACGGATCTCGAGGCCGCCGGGATCGCGCGGATCTCCGACGGCGCGCTGTGCGTCTTCCCCGAGGGCTTCCTGGGCCGGGACGAGCAGCCGCTGCCGCTGATCATCCGCAAGTCCGACGGCGGCTACGGCTACGCCACCACCGATCTCGCCGCGATCCGCCACCGGACCACGACGCTCGGCGCCGACCGCATCGCTTATGTGGTCGGCACCGCCCAGGAACTCCACTTCCAGATGGTCTTCAGCGTCGCCCGCGAGGCCGGCTGGCTGCCGGAGGACGTCCAGGCGCAGCACGTGAAGATCGGCTCGGTGCTCGGCGAGGACGGCAAGATCCTGCGCACCCGCTCCGGCTCCTCCCTGCGGCTGATGGCGCTGCTCGAGGAGGCCGTGGCCACCGCCCGCACCGTCATCGAGGAACTGCGACCGGACCTGCCCGAGGCGGAGCGGGAGCAGATCGCCCACGACATCGGCATCGGCGGTGTGAAGTACGCCGACCTCTCCACCGCGCACGACTCGGACTACACCTTCGACCTGGACCGGATGCTGGCCCTGACCGGCAACACCGCCCCGTACCTGCAGTACGCGGTGGCCCGGATCCGCTCGATCAGCCGCAAGGCCGCCGCCCAGGGGATCACGGCGGCCGCCGCCCCGCAGGTCGAGAACGATGCGGAGCGGGCGCTCGCGCTGGCGCTGCTGGAGTTCGGGCCGACGCTCGCCGCGGTCGGCGCCGAGTTCGAACCGCACCGGCTGTGCGCCTACCTGTTCTCGCTCGCGCAGGCATTCACCTCGTTCTACGAGGCCTCCCCGATCCTCAAGGAGTCCGACGAGGGGATCCGGGCCGGCCGACTCGCCCTCGCCCAGCTGACCGAGCAGGTGCTGGTCGACGGTCTCGACGCCCTCGGGGTGAACGCGCCTCAGCAGATGTGAGCTCCGGATGTGAGCTCTGGGCCCCGCCGGAGTGACGCCTCCGGCGGGCAACCCGCGGCAATTCATACAGCTGTCGGCCGTCGTGACCGAAACGTGGCCCGACGTTATCCAAACGTGCCCGATCCGAGCGGCTCATGCCCTGGTCCGGACGGGAAGCGGTTCCTACGCTTGAGCAGTGCCGCCGATCCGCTCCGTCCACCACCTGCTCTGGGCGCTCTACGCCCTCACGGTGATCGTGCACATCGGTGCCGTGATGATGGACGCGGACGTCGCCCAGCGGCTGACCCAGCCCCTGTTCGCACCGCTGTTGATGGCGGTGCTGCTCACCGCCGCGCCGCAGCGCTCCCGCACCACGACCCTGTTGCTCGGCGGGCTGCTGTGCGCCTGGGCCGGAGACACGCTGGGCCAGCTGCTGCCCGCTGCCGTCCAGCTCCTCACGGTGTTCGGCTTCCTGGGGGCGCTGGTCTTCTACTCGGCGGCGCTGGCCCCGATCTGGGCGCGCAGCCGCGATGCGATGCGCATCGCCCTGGCCATCCCCTATGCAGGGGTGGTGATCGGGCTGTTCGTGGCCTGCGCCGACGGCGCCGGTCCCCTGCTGCCGGTGGTCGCGGCCTATGCGGTGGCGCTGGCCACGATGGCTTTCCTCTCGGCCGGCGGCAACGGGCTGACCTGGACCGGGGGCACCCTGTTCCTGATGTCCAGCTCGCTGCTGGCGATGGACTGGTTCCTGCCGGGCGCTTCGATCGCCTACAGCACCGAGCTGGTGATGCTCACGTACACCGTGGGCCACGCCCTCCTGATCGCCGGCATGGTCCAGGCGCTGCCGCGCCGCCGCTGGACCGCCTGCGCGCCGACCGCAGCCCTCGTGATCGTCGAGAACTGAGGCCAGCCTGGGCTCTGCCGGTCAGAACCGCGGCGAGGGTGCCAGCACCCGCTCCAACAGCTCCGCCTGCTCGCGGTGGAGCCGCTCGATGTCCTCGCCCTTGCGGGCGATCAGCTGCAGGCCCAGGCGGCCGCTGACCTCGCGATAGGACAGGTCCGCCCCGTTCTCCTCGAGCTGCAGCTTCGCGACCCGCACATCGGAGAGGAACAGGTCCCGCATCCCGACGCTGAGGTGGATGGGCGGCAGCTCGTCGAGCCGGGCGTTGATCGGGGAGAGATCCGCATCGTCCAGCGCGGTGCGCCCCGCGTAGCGGCGCGCCGCGTCCCGCAGCAGGCGCCGCTCATGCACCGGATCGGTCTGATCCGTCTCGGTGATCCCGGCGTTGGACAGCTCGAGGTCCAGCCAGGGGGACATCGCGATCAGCGCGACGGGGGCGGGGATGTCACTCTGCTCCCCCAGCCGCCGCGCGATGACGAAGGCCAGGCCGCCGCCGGAGTGCTGACCGGCCAGCACCCAGGGACGGTCCGTGAGGCGGCCGTCGGCGGCGAGGGCGGCGAGCGCCGATTCCACGTCATCCCTGCCCACGGGGTGCTGGTGGTCGGGGGCGTTGCGGTAGTCGAGCATCAGCCCGGCGCAGCCTCTGGCCTCGGCCTGGCGCGAGAGCCAGGCCCAGTCGCTCGAGAACGGGCCGGAGACGTAGGCGCCGCCGTGGAGGTAGACGATGACGCCGTTCTCGGCGCGATGCTCGTCCAGCCAGACTGCGCGGGTGCGACCGATCATCTCGGGCTCGATCGCGTGGGACTTCAGCACGTGGCTGGGCGGATTGGGGCGGCGGGCCTCGCTCAGCGCCTGATGGGACAGGGTCGCGGGGATCGGGATCCGCCGTACAGCACGTGCCCCCGTCACCATGGCGTCTCGGATGCGTCCCATCAGTGCCTCCTGTCCGCGACCTCGAGGGCCGCCTCGCTGGCGTATGCACCCAGCCTAACGAATCGAGCTGGGACCGAGCCTCCGCCGCGCCCCGGTACCCTTCCCCCATGCCTCGCTCGCCTCTGCCTCCGTCGTCGTCGCCCCGCACTCTCCCCGGACCCCTGCTGGTCTTTGTCGCGATGCCCGAGGAGGCATCGCCGCTGGTCGCACGGCTCGAGGGCGCCGCTGTGCTCGAGACCCCCTTCACCGAGGGCGTCGCCGCGGTGCGCGGCGCCCTGCGGGGCATCGACACCGTGGTGGTCACCACCGGGATCGGGATCGCCGCCGCCTCAGCGGCCGCCACCTGGGGCATCCTCAGCACTGCTCCGGCCCTGGTCGTCGCCGCCGGTTCCTGCGGCGGTCTCGCGGCCGACGTCGAGGTGGGCACGCTGGTCGTCGGTGAGACCTTCACCTACTCGATCGCCGATGCCACCGCTTTCGGCTACGCCCCGGGGCAGGTCCCCGGCGGTCCCGAGCGCTTCGCGGCTGCCCCGGACTGTGTGGACCTCGCCGAGCAGGCGGCACTGCGAGCCGACGCGCACGGAGCACAGGACACCCCCGGAGCGCAGGGAGCGGGCCGGGGGGTGCGGCGCGGCCTGATGCTCTCCGGGGATGCCTTCGTCACCGCCGAGCTCGCCGAGCCGATGCGCGCCCGGTTCCCCTCTGCGCTCAGCGCCGACATGGAGACCACGGCGAGCGCCCGCACCGCGGCGGCGCTGGGGGTTCCCTTCGTGGCGCTGCGCGCGATCTCGGACCTGTGCGGGCCTGCGGCCGGTCAGCAGTTCCATCTCGAGCTGGACCTGGTCGCGGAGATCTCGGCCCGCGCGGTCGAAGAGCTCGCACGGGCGCTGTCCCTGAGCACTCCCGTCGAGTTCTGAGCCGTATGTCTAAGATTCTCAGGTGACTCGCCGCCCTGTCCCCCGTTCCCGACCCGTCACCTGGCAAGTGATCGCGCTCGTGATCACGGTCGTGGCCTCGCTGGTCCTGGTGTCGATGGTGGTCAAGGTGCGACCTCCGTCCCGGTCGCTGCCGATCACTCTGGTCAGCTCGGACTGGGAGCCCTACCTCTCCCCCGACCTGCCGGAGAACGGCCCGCTCGCCCAGATCACCACGCAGACCCTGCAGGGTGCCGGCTATCAGCCCGAGTACACCTTCACCAGCTGGACCCTCGCGCAGCAGGCGGTGGAGAACGGCGGCGCGCTGGGCGTGGTGGCGATGGTGCAGTCGGGGCAGCGGGACGGGCGGTTCCTCTACTCGGACCCGATCGTCGAGCTGCGGTACACGCTGTTCGGCCTCAGCGACGACGACCTCGCAGCGATCTCCGAGCGTGATGACCTGGGAGGACTGCGGGTAGCCCGGATCGACGGCTATGACTATTGGGCCGAGCTGGACAGCTCCGGGGCCGAGTTCTCGACCTATCCCACCGCGGAGGTCGCCTTCGCCGCCCTCGAGGACGGCGAGGTGGATCTGGTCGCCGAGGATGCGTTGGCGGGCCGCGCCGCCCTGGACGGGCCCGGCTATGCCCGCGACGGCGCCTCGATCACCGAGGTGCAGCCGATCACCCCGCTGACCTCCTCGACGCAGGGCCTGCACATGCTGATCCGGGACAGTGCCGAGGGGCGTCGCCTGCAGGAGGACTTCAATACCTCGCTCGCCGCCTACCGGGAGACCTCTGAGTACACGGATCAGCTGCTCTCGCTCGAGCAGACCTCCGCCGCGGTGACGCTGCAGGGCGGGACCGCAGGCATCGAGCTCTTCGACGACGACGACCCCGGGCTGCGGCTCGGCGTGACCCCACCGGGCACCCATGGCACGGTCCTGGGATGGCCGGAAGCACCGGACGATGAGGAGGCACGGGTGCAGGTGAAGCTCCTGGACGGACCATGGCAGGGCAAGATCGTCAGCGTACGGCTGGGGGACGTGGTGATCGCTGATGCATGAGTTCCGCTGGTTGGCTCCGGCACTGATCGGGGTGACATCGGTGCCCGGCATCCGGGACCGCGAACCCACCCGTGATCGCGCCTTCTGGGCCCGTGTCGCACGTGACTTCCCGGGCGAGACCTGGAAGTTCCCCAGAACCCAGGAGTTCGACGGCGAGCTCGAGTACTCCGAGGCCACCGGGGACCGGCTCCCCCAGCCGCTCGAGCTGGTGGAGGCGCAGATGGATCCCGCCACCCTGGCCGGGCTGGTCACCGAGGAGGGGATGGCGCCCACCGCGCTGAAGTGGACTCTGTTCGACCATGGCGTGGTGCTCTTCGAGGGAGTCCTGAGTGCAGAGATGCTGCCCGGGGAGCGCACCTCCGAGGCGGCGAAGCGGCTTGAGGTCTCGGTGCAGGCGATCGCCAAGCGCTTGTCCCGGAAGATCCTCGAGGAGGATCTGACGCGGTTGACGGACGTGCTCGACACCGCCCCGGACTCCGCCGAGCATGTGGTGATCGATCGGAACGAGGAGGCGGCCTCCGAGCTCAGCCGCGGGCTCTGGGAGGGGCCGCTGTGGGTGGCTCGGGCACTGCGATTCACCGGCCTGGACACCGCCAAGGTGGAGTTCGCCCGGGCGTGGATCGCCGGGATCGGCGAACACGCCAGCGATTACATCGGTGAGCTCCTGGCCGGGGAACGCACAAACGTCACCGAGTGGATGAACTACGTCTACGCCGAGAACGATTCCACCGAGGTGCTGTGGGAGGCGCTGCGGCGCGCCCAGTACTTCTACGCCGCGATGAGGGGCGTGGACTCGACGCTGCGCAACATCCTCTCCTGGTCCATGGCCGAGCGTTCCGAGGTCTCGCTGACGTTGCTGCGCTCCCAGCTCGAGGACTCGATGAACCAGGCCCAGGAGCTGCTGCTGGTCCAGGCCGAGGTCGGTAAATATGCCAACCGGATCGGCCGCACCGAGATGAAACGGATCCTCGCGGGCTGGGACTATGACGAGATCCTCGGCGCGCCGGTGCGCGAGAAGCTGCGGATCTGCCGCGAGCGTCTGGACTCGCTCGCGGAGGACCGATCCGCCCGCAGCGCGATGTTCACCGACGTCATCCTGATGACCATCGGTGTCACGTCGGTGCTGGCCACCGCGATCGCGCTGGTGCAGTTCGGCCGCGCTGCCAGCTCCGATCCCGGCCAGTCCGCCTTCGACCTCGGGCGCGGCCGGATCACCTACTGGTTCTCGTCCCAGTCGATCGACACCATAGTCCTGGTCAGTGCGATCATCTCGCTGGTGCTGGTGCTCGTCTTCGTCTGGAAACGGCGCCAGAGCATCTCATGAGTCCGCTGGTCCGTCTGGGCGCGGTCAGGCTCCTGCTCGATGTCCAGTTCTGGTTCCCGGTCTGGCTGATCCTGCTGCTGGACCGGGGCTTCAGTCTCGGCGAGGCGGCACTCGTGGATGGCCTGTTCCGGGTGGTGGTGGTCGCCGCCGAGCTGCCGATGGGCAAGTTCGCGGACCGGCTCGGGCGCAAGCGCACCGTGATCCTGGTCTGTCTGGCCACCAGCGTCGTGTTCACGGCGATCGGCCTGGTCAACACCCTGCCGGTGCTCGTCATCACCTGGATCGCGTGGGGCCTGCTGTGGGCGCTCGCGTCCGGGGTGGACACCGCCTACTCCTGGGAGCTGGCCCAGCAGGAGCGGCCCGGTCACGCCCAGCGCTACCTGGGCAGGACCCGTGCGATCACCGGCACCGCCGGCGTGATCTCCCTGCTGACGGCTGGCTGGCTGTACGACATCGCACCCGGGCTGCCGTTCTGGGCAACCGCCGCCCTGGCGGCGCTGGCACTGCTGATCGCGCTCACCCTGCCGGACATCGATCCGGAGCGCGTGGGCACTGCGGCCGCCACCGCCACCTCGAGCCTGCGCATGGCGCTGAGCGACCCGTCCCTGCGCAACGCGGTGGCCCTCGCCGCCGTCGTGCTCGCGACGGGCTGGTCGCTGCAGATCCTGGTGCAGCCGCTGGCCCTGCAGCTCGGGCTGGCCCCTGCCTCCACCGGCGTGGTCTATGCGGTGTTCGCGGTGGCCGGTGGGCTGGGCGGGGTGCTCGGTGCCCGCTCGGCGCGGGTCTCCCAGCCATGGGTGCCGCTGTCGATGCTCGGCCTCGCCCTGGCCTGCGTCGGGATCGGGCTGCTGATCCGTTCGGAGCTCGCGATCCTGTCGATCGTGGTGCTGCTGCCGATCATCGGCATCCTCCACGCCCTCGCCAAGACGGTCACCGACATCTGGGTCGCGCAGATCTCGGGGCCGCGGGTGCTGGCCTCCGTGTTCTCCGTGGTCTCGCTGATCGGTGGGCTGGTGATCGCCGTCGCCCGGCCCGGGCTGGTGGTGCTGTCCGGGGTGATCGGCGCCGGCGAGGCCTTCGCCGCCTGGGGCGCGGTGAGCATGGCCGGGATGGCTGCCTGCCTGCTGCTGTGGCGGCGGCGGGCCCGGGCCGCCGTCGCGGCATCGCACCCGTACGGCTGAGCGGACCCGGCGACCCAGCTCCACCGCACGGGCTCAGCGCTCCGTCGAGTGCAGGATCTCCGTTCCCGCCGCGAGCGCTCCGAGGTTCTCGCTGATCCGTTCGTCGGCACCCACCGGACGCCCACCTGCGGCGTGCGGGGTGATCAGCAGGCGCGGGGCGTCCCACAGCGGATCCTCTGCGGGCAGCGGCTCCGGATCGGTGACGTCCACGGCCGCACCGCCCAGGGTGCCGGCCTCGAGCGCCTCACGCAGGGCGACCTGGTCCACGGTGGCGCCGCGGCCCACGTTGATCAGCAGCGCGTGGTCGGGCAGCGCGGCCAGCACCTCGCGTCCCACGATCCCGGCGGTCTGCTCCGTCGCGGGCAGGATGTTGATCAGCACATCGACCTCGGGCAGTGCGGCGAGCACCGTCTCCTCGGCGATCACCTCGAACCCCGCCCGGGTGCCGGCGCTGCGGGCGGCTCCCCGCACCTCGGCGCCGAGCGCCCGCAGGGTGGGGGCGAGGGTCTGCCCGATCTGTCCGAAGCCCCAGATCAGCACCCGGGCACCGATCAGGGTGGTGAGCCGGCCCTCGGGATGGAGCGGCTGCAGGCCACCGAGCTCGGTGGACCACTCGTGGCGCTGCTGCGCCTCGCGGCTCTCCGGGAGGCGCCGCACCAGGCTCAGCAGCAGCGCGAGGGCATGCTCGCTGACCGTGAGGGAGTGCAGCCCAGCCCCTGCGGCGATCACCACGTCCTCCTCGAAGCCCGCGGCGAGGATGCCCTCCACCCCCGCTGAGAGCGACTGCACCAGCTTCAGATCTGGCAGCTGCTCCGCCGCGGAGGCGAGATGGCGACGGGAGGAACCCCACACCACCAGCACCTGTGCGTCGTGATGCGCGGCAGGGATCTCGGCACGGGCGTCGATCGTCACCGCCTCCCAGCCCGCGGGCAGCGTGGGGTCCAGCGGAACGGTGTCGGGCAGCAGGATCTTCATGCCCCTCAGACTACGGATCCGCGATGCGCCCGGCGCCGCCCCGCCGCCCTCCGGACCGGCGCCCTCACGGATGCGGACCGAGGGACCGTTCCGATAGCCTGCGCTCATGCGTTCTGGCCCCGCACGATCCCTCTTCGGCGTGACGAGACTGACGGGCGGTGCCCGGGCGATGCTGCGCTCGGCCACCCGGAGGACGGGGCAGCGGGCCCGCCGGGTCGCGGTCGCTGCTCCGCTGGACACCGGTGGCTTCCTCGGGGCCTCGGTCGCCGCCTGGATCTCCACCTCCCCGAGCCTGCTGCCGCGCACCTGGTGGATGTGGGCCGTGAACATGGGGCTGTCCGAGGTCTACGGCTACGCGAGCGGCGTGATGGCCCGGAAGCTGGTGCGTCGGATCGGCACCGGGATCGGTCTGCAGGTCCAGATCGCCCCCGACCATCGGGCACGGGTCCGTTGGGCCGGGGCAGCCGCCCTGGTGGGCATCTCGTCCTACTCCTGGGTTCGCGGGGTGCTGCGTCAGCGGGAGATCAGCCATCGGGTGCAGCAGGAGCCGAAGAACGTCGCGACCCATGTGGTGGGCAGCGCGGCGGGCCTCGGCGCCTCTCTCGGCGCGCTGGTGCTGGCCCGCTCGGTGATCGCGACCGCGCATCTGTATCGCGCGATGCTGCGTCCCTACCTCCCACCCCGGACCGTGCGCGTGCTCTCCCTGCTGCTCACTGCGGCGACCGTCGCGGTGGTCACCGACCGGCTGCTCCGCGGCCGTGTGCTGGAGAACATGCTGGAGCGGGCCGAGATCGCGAATCGGCTGATCTCCCCGGACGTCCCCCGCCCCACCTCGCCGCTGCGCTCGGGTGGTCCCCAGTCGCTCGAGACCTGGCAGTCGCTCGGTGCACCCGGCCGCAAGATCGTCGCCGGCGGCGCGGACCGCCGCCTGATCACCCGGACCGTCGGCCGGGAGGCGCTCGAGCCGATCCGCGTCTACGCCGCGAAGTCCGCCTCCCGCTCGCTCGAGGACACCGTCGCCGGGGTGGTGGCGGAGCTGGACCGCACAGGGGCCTGGGACCGCAAGGTGCTGGTGCTGTTCACCGGCACCGGCACCGGCTGGCTGCAGGAATGGTCGCTCTCGGCGATCGAGTTCCTCACCGCCGGGAACTGCGCCACCGCCTCGATCCAGTACTCGTTCTACCCCAGCCCGCTGACGTATCTGGTGGACCGTCGTTCCCCCCAGCGGGCCGGGCGCCTGCTGCTCGAAGCGGTCCGTCGCCGGCTGGCCGAGCTCCCAGCGGATCGTCGGCCCGCGCTCTATGTGGCCGGGGAATCCCTGGGCTCCTATGGTGGCCAGGCCGCCTTCCGGGACGTCCCGGAGATGCTCTCCACGGTCGACGGCGCGGTCTGGACCGGGACCCCGAGCATCACGCCGCTCTGGCAGCAGCTCACCGCGCACTCCCGTCCCGGCTCCCCCGCCGTCGCCCCGATCATCGACAGCGGGCGCAACATCCGTGTGGTCACCCGGCCGCGGGACCTGGTGCGCAACTACTGGGGCGGCCTCTACGCGCCGTGGGAGCATCCGCGGGTGGTCTACGCCCAGCACCCCTCCGACCCGGTGGTCTGGATGGATCTCTCGCTGCTCTGGCGGGAACCTGCCTGGCTGCGGGAACGGGTGGGGCACGATGTCACCCCCGCGATGCGCTGGTTCCCCTGGATCACCTTCTGGCAGATCGCGGCGGACATGCCGCTGTCGATCAAGGTCAGAGGAGGTCACGGCCACTCCTATCACGAGGAGATGGTGCCGATCTGGGCCGCGGTGCTGGGCCAGGACGGCGCCGGGACCGGCACCGAGGCGCAGCAGATGGCGCAGCGGCGCAGGCTCCGCGCGATCGTCGACGCGATCCGTGGGAGCACCCCGCAGCTGTGAGGGCCGCTCAGGGAGTGGGGCCGACGACCACGGGGCGGGTAGCCTCCGCGCTCCACTGCGACCACGATCCCGGGAACAGGCGCACCCGGGTGAAGCCTGCACGCTCCAGAGCCAGCAGGTCATGGGTGGCGGTGACGCCCGAGCCGCAGTACACGACGGTCTCACGGTCCTCGCGCACCCCGGCGGCCTCGAAGCGGCGACGCAGCTGGTGCGGGGACAGGAAGCGGCCCTCCGGATCCAGGTTCTCGGCGAAGGGCAGGTTCACGGCGCCGGGGATGTGCCCGGCGCGGGGGTCGATCGGCTCGACCTCCCCGCGGTAGCGCTCGGCGGCGCGGGCATCGATCACCAGGGCCGCCCCGGCGGCGACCTCGTCAGCGGTGGCGATGCGGCTCGCGGGCCAGTCACGCACCGGCACGTCACCGGCTGTGGGACGCGCGTCCGTCGTCTCCAGCGGCCCGTCCCAGGCATCCAGACCGCCGCTGAGCACCGCGGCGTCGTGCCCCAGTGCTCGCAGCATCCACACCAGGCGACCGGCCGGGGCCCCGTTGCTGTCGTCGTAGGCGACCACGGTGGAGCCCTCGGTGACTCCGGCCCTGCGCAGCGCTTCCGCGAAGTCTGCCGCCGCGGGCAGGGGGTGACGCCCCGCCTCGGGCCGGGCGGGGGCGGCCAGCTCGGTGTCGAGGTCGAGGTAGACCGCACCCGGCAGATGACCCTCGAGATAGGTGTGATGGCCCTTGGAACCATCCAGCGCCCAGCGCACGTCGAGCAGCTGGACCTGGCTGTCCCCCGCAGCGGCTCCCGTGAGCAGCGTCTGCAGGTGGGCGATGTCGATGATCGGAGGCAGTGCGGAGGTCATGTCAGAAGCCTACGACTCCACAGAGCGACACCACAGCACGACTCCACAGTGCGTTTACGCGGCGCTCAGGACTTGAGCTGGAGGTCCACCCGCACCAGGCGATGATCGGAGGTCGGGAACGGGTACACGCCGGTCAGCTCGCTGCCGGGGTGTCCCTGCGACGGCCAGAACACCGCGGAGGAGACCACCTGGAGCGGCCGAGAGGGGAGCACATAGTCCACCCGGAGGTTGCCCGGGGCGGGATCGTCGCCGAAGTCGGCGGTGTCGAACTGGGGGTCCCCGAGATGTTCGCGGTTCGCCGCCCCCTGCGTGGTCGCAGCCTCCACCGCGCCCGAGCTGCGGGGCTTGGTGTCCTGCACCCGCGCATGGGAGAGCAGCCGATCGATAGCACCGGGCCATGAGTCGCCGTCGAGCGGATCGGAGTTGTAGTCGCCCAGGATCACGAACTGCTCCTGGGGTGCGAGCCCTCCGCGAATGCCGGCATCATCGACGATCCAGCTCGAGCGTCGGCCGGGACTGAGGTAGTCGGCCCACAGGCGGATCTCGTCGCTGTTGCGGCGCTGGTTGCGCTTCTCGGGCCCGTCGAAGCTCGGCGGGGTGGGATGCGCGGCCAGCACATGCAGGGTGCTCGGACCGACCTGCACCGGCACATCCCAGTGCGACTTCGAGCTCAGGCGCAGCCGGGCCGCGATCTCCGGGCCGTAGAACTCGGTGGGCAGCAGGTTGCTGGGCATGTCCGCCCAGAGCAGGTTCTGGAAGGTGCGCACCTGATCCGTGAGGATGGGGAAGCGGGAGAGGATCGCCATCCCGTACTGGCCGGGGAACTCCCCGAAGCCCCAGGCATCATCCGGCCCGCCCACGGTCCCATCACGGTTCAGATCCATCCCGCTGGGCACCCCGGTGTTCACCGGGGCGGTGAAGACGTAGGGGTAGAAGACCGCGCTCTTGCCGTTCTGCGGCACCTCGAGGTACTTCTCGCGGAAGAGGTCCAGGCCGGCACCGGCCTCGTCGTGGTCGAACTCGTTCAGCAGCAGCACGTCGGGGTTGTTGATCTGGATGACCTCGGCGACCGCGCGGATCTGCGGGTCCTCACCGGTGGCGAGGTCCTCGAGCAGCTGCCCGGCCCGGCCCCGATTGAGCGAGGCGTTGAAGGTCGCGACTCGCAGGTTCTGGAAGCGGCCGCTGTGACGAGCAGGTGCCGGGGCGGCCTCCGCCACGGCGGGCAGACCGAAACCGGCGGCAGCAGCCGCGACGAGTGCTCGACGACGGGTTACGCGAGGAGTCATACCCCCATTGTGCACTCTCCGGAGAGCGCACGACAGTTCGCTGTGGACGGCCCGCCTGCACCCCCTCCCGTGAGCCGCGCCAGATGCGCGCCAGATGACAGACTGGGGAGCATGAGAATCGCATTCCTGGGAACCGGCCGCATGGGCACCGAGCTCGCCCTTCACCTGGTCAAGGACCATGAGCTGACAGTCTGGAACCGCACCGCGGAGCGCACCGCGCGGCTGGCCGACGCGGGTGCCGCGGTCGCCGCCACCGCCGCTGCGGCCGTCGACGGTGCCGAACTGGTCATCACCTCCCTGTTCGGACCCGACGCGGTGCGCGAGACGGTCATCGCGCCCGCGCTGATCCCCGGGGGCATCCCCTGGGTGGACACCACGACCGTCTCCCCCGCCGATGCGGACGAGTTCGCCGCCGCAGTCCCCACCTATGTGGGTGTGCCGGTGGTCGGCTCGCTGGGCCCCGCCCGCCACAGCGCGCTCGGCGTCTACGTCGGCACCCCTGACGCCGCCCTGCGGGCCCGGGTGATGGAGCTGGTGGCCCCCTGGGCCGATCCGACGCGGCTGATCGGGGTGGATTCCGGCCGGAAGGCCGCCGTCGGGAAGCTGCTTGCGAACCTGGCCCTTGCGATCAGCGCGCAGGGCCTGCGCGAGGCGCTCGCCCTCGGCGAGGCGACCGGCGCCTCCGCCGAGGAGACCCTCGAGATGCTCGGCGGGACCGGTCTCGCCTTCATCGCCACGATGAAGGGCCCCTTCGTCCGCGGCGAGCGCACGACCGAGGGCGGAGACTTCACGGCGAATGCGATCGCGAAGGATGCCCGGCTGATGATCGACAGCGTTGAGGGCACGGCGCGTCCGGGTGCTGACCTGCCCGCCCTGCATGGCGCGCTGGCCTCGTTGGATGCTGAGATCGAGGCGGGTCACGGCGAGCATGACTTCTCGACGATGCTGCTGCCGGGAGCCGAGCCGACGACCCGCTGAGAGGCTGACTCCCTCCGCTCGCCGCTTCGGGGTCAGATACCGACGGCGGCGAGCACGGCGCGCGCGGTGGCCTGCGGGTCAGCTCCGACCTCGACCTGGACGTCCTCGACCGCCGCGGCGTCGAGGATCGCAGTGAGCTCGTCGAAACGGTCCAGGTGCCAGGCGAGTCCTGTTGGGTCGTGCTCGTGCCGACGGCGCAGACGGGCGCGCACCAGATCCCGCGGGGCGCTCAACCGCACCACGGTGAGCGGGCTGCCGAGCGCCGCCTGGTACTCCTGCCGCACTGTGCGCTCCTCGAGCACCCCAGCCGCGACCAGCACCCGGGCGCCGGCCGCGCGATAGTTCGCCGCGACGGCGGTGAGGTTCCGGTGTTCGAGGGCGGAGTGGAACCTGTCGCCTGCGGGGGCCGGCCAGGCCAGACGCAGCTGGTCCAGATCGATCACCGCACCGGGGATGTCCCGCGCCCGGAGCTCGTCACCGATCGCGTGCGCGGTGGTGGTCTTGCCGACGCCGACCGCGCCGCTGAGCAGCAGCGCGTGCGGCGACGCTCCGAGGTCATCAGCCCAGTTCATCATCAGCCCCGCTCACCGCAGGTCCACCAGGATTCCGCGGGCCGCCTGGCGTCCGGAGAAGAGGCAACCGCCGAGGAAGGTGCCTTCGAGGGCGTTGTGCCCGTGCACGCCGCCGCCCCCGAACCCGCTCGCCTCCCCGGCCGCGTACAGCCCGGCCAACGGCTCGGTTCCCGCGACCTCTGTGCCAGCGGCCGTACCCGCCTCGCGCTGCACTCTCCCGCCGAGATCGGTCTCGAGACCGCCGAGGGTCTTGCGCAGCAGCACGTGCAGGCGCACCGCGATCAGCGGACCGGCCTTCGCATCCAGCAGCCGATGCGGGGCGGCAGTGCGGATCAGCCGGTCACCCACGTACTTCCGCGTTCCGCGCAGGGCCGTGATCTGAGCGTCCTTCGAGAACGGGTTCCGCACCTCTGCGTCCCGGGCGCGGATCACGCGCTCGAGCTCCTCAGCCTCGATCAGCTCCTCACCTGTCAGCGCGTTCATCTGGCGGACCAGGTCGGGAACGGAATCCGCCTGCAGGAAGTCCTCGCCGTGGTCGAGGAAGGCCTGCACCGGGCCGGGCGCGCCGGGCTTGACGCGGGAGAGCACCTGGCGCACGTCCCTGCCGGTGAGGTCCGGGTTCTGCTCGCTGCCGGAGAGCGCGAGCTCCTTCTCGATGATCTTCCGGGTGAGCACGAACCAGGAGTGATCATGGCCGGTGGTGCGCAGGTGGCGCAGCGTCGAGGTGGTGTCGAAACCGGGATAGGCGGGCGCCGGCAGCCGGTTACCGCGGGCATCGATCCAGAGCGAGGACGGACCGGGCAGGATCCGGATCCCGTGCCCCCGCCAGACGGGGTCCCAGTTGCGGATCCCCTCCGTGTAATGCCACATCCGATCCTGGTGGATCCAGTGGCCGCCGGCCCGCGCCGCGGCGAGCATCCCCGTCCCGTCGACGCTCGTCGGCACCCCGTGCACGAACTGCTCCGGCATGGTCCCCAGCTCGGCGGGCCACAGCTGACGCACCAGCTCCTCGTTGCCGCCGATGCCACCGGTGGCGACCAGCACCGCGGCAGCCCGCTCCTCGAACTCCCCGGCCACCTCGCGGCTCGAGCCGACGCCGCGCGGGGTGGCGTCGGCCGCGAGCACACTGCCGCGCACCCCGGTGACGCGCCCGCCCTCGACCAGCAGCTCCTCCACCGCGTGCCGGGTGCGCAGCACGATACGACCGGCCGCGCGATGTGCGGCGAGCTTCTTCACGAAGGGCTCCACGATCCCCGGACCGGTGCCCCAGGTGATGTGGAAGCGCGGCACCGAGTTGCCGTGCCCCTCGGCGCGGCCGTCACCCCGCTCCGCCCAGCCCACCACCGGAAAGCTGCGGTGGCCGAGCCGGTGCAGCCAGTCCCGCTTCTCGCCCGCGGCGAACTGCAGGTATGCCTCAGCCCAGCGGCGTGGCCAGTGGTCGGCGGGACTGTCGAAGGCCGCGGAACCCAACCAGTCCTGGCGGGCCAGGTCCAGGCTGTCGCGGATCCCCAGTCGGCGCTGCTCCGGGGAGTCGATGAAGAACAGCCCGCCGAAGCTCCACCAGGCCTGGCCGCCGAGATCCTGCTCCCCCTCGCGCTCGAGCAGGAGCACACGTCGGCCGCCGTCGGCGATCTCGGTGGCGGCGACCAGCCCCGCAAGGCCCGCGCCGATGACGATCGCGTCCTGGCCACCGGCGGAGCTCGAGCGGGCGGTCATCTCACTGGACTTTGATGCGGCGCACGCGCTGGAGGTGCTCGGTGCTGTTGCGCCCGGACATGGAGCGGCTCTTCTGGCGGTTGTTGGAGCCGACCTTCCGGTCGCCCTGACGGAGGTTGCCGACGGCGACCTCCGTCTCCTTCTCGTACTCGTGGCGCTTGTCGGTGTTGCGGTAGTAGCGGTAGATCCCGCCGTAGACCGCCGCGAACACCGCCGGACCGGCGATGAAGGGGAAGGCGATGCCGATGGCACCGGAGTCGGAATCGGCCAGCAGCATCGTGGTCGTCGGATCGGCGGCCAGCTCAGCGAGCAGCGGGAGCATCGCATCCTCCTCGGGGGCGGGGATCACAGATCAGGGGCGTCATCGCGGGTCTCATCCGGCCAGGAACCAGCCGAAGCCGACGACGGCCCCGATCACGGCCGCCACGGACCCTGCAGCGCAGGCCACGGCGAAGATCTTCGGATGGGAGACGGGGACCGAGCCCATGGTGTTGCCGTTGCGGGCGTTGACCGCGATGTAGTGCACGAGGGAGCCCTCGCCCTTCGCGGAGTCGGCATAGCTGTACAGCCACACCGGCACGTACACCGAGACCCAGCGGGTGCCGCGGACGGCGACCCCCTCTTCCTCCCAGCGCACCCCGCGGTCGTAGCGGCCGATGGTGGGGCCGGCCTTCGCGCGGGCGATCGCCAGGAATCGGTTCTCGACCTCGTCGTCCACGTCGCGCACGTTCAGGTCACGGCGCTCCGAGGTGAAGTTCTTGAGGTAGTTCGAGTTGTAGGCGACGGCGTTCTGGGTGTCATACGGCTGCACCGCATTGAGGATGTTGTTCGTGGCCTGCTTGTTGTCCTTGACATCGAAGCGCTCGGCGGACTCCACGGTGAGGTCGTCCACCAGCAGGTCGAAGGCACGCTGGACGGAGTAGACGTCCGCGTCGTAATAGGTCTCGGTGACGTAGTTGTCCTTCCCGACCTTCCGCCGCACCGTGTACTGGCGGGTGGTGACCTCACCGGTGCCCTGGAGGACGGCATGCATGTTCCCGTCCACCACCATGTACGGGATGTACACGCCCATCACGTTGTCGGGGACGAACTCCGATTTGAAGCGGGCGTGCGCGAAGGCTTTGCGCTTGCCCGCGAAAGCACTGATGCGCTCGATCGCCTCTTCGCGGGTGAGCTGGAAGGGCAGCACCGCATCGGGGATCGCGCCGTTGGGGATCTGGGTGTTGATCGAGAGGGTCTGCCGACACCAGTGGCAACGGGCCTGCAGCTGCTGCTCGACGTTGATGACCACCTCGGCGCCGCAGCCCTGGCACTTCAGGGTCACGGTGGTGAGGTCCTCGCGGATGTCCGCTGTGCCCGAGGCCAGGGTGTGGCCGCGCAGCTCCGCGATCGAGGAGTCCAGCCCGAAGGCCCGCTCCGCGTTCTCCTCGTTCCAGGTGTGTCGGCAGTAGGAGCAGAACAGCGCCTTCGCGCTCAGCGAATAGTGGATGTCCGAACCACCGCAGCGGGGACACTTGTTCAGCCCGTCGTCCTTGCCCGAGCTGGTGTCGATGATCCGGTTCGAGGAGTGCTTCAGCGCCGCCTCTGCCGCGCCGGAGACCGCCTCATCGCCGAGCATCTGCTCCGGGGGCTGCTGGCTGCCGCCCTGCTGGGCACCACCCTGCTGAGCGCCGCCGGGCCACTGGGGCATCGCCTGCGGCCCAGCGCTCGGAGCGCCCGACGGGGTGAACCGGGGGTCCCCGGCGGACGGGTCCCCCTGTCCGGGCTGTCCGGGACGCAGCGGCTGCCCGGTCGGGGCGGGCGGGACCGGCCCGCCAGGCTGAGAAGGCCTGGCGGGCTGGTCCGGTCGCGCCCACGGCGGGCGCTCAGGAGGCACTGTCATCGCTTTGCGGGGTGCCGGCTCAGAGGCCGAGGGCGGCCTTCTTCGCCGCCTCGTAGTCCTCGTCGGAGATCAGGCCCTGATCCAGCATCTGCTTGTACTGGGCGAGCTTGGCCACCGGGTCGTCCTGCGCCGGCGCCGCCTGCTGCTGAGGTGCACCCTGCTGAGGCGCGGCCTGCTGCGGGGCGCCCTGCTGGCCCGGCGGGGCCCAGGGCTGGACGGGGTTGACCATGCCGCCGGCCGCACCCATACCCGCCCCGAACATCGCCAGACCCGCACCGCCACCGGTCTCCCCGGCGGCCTGCACGCCGCGCGCGGCGGCCTGATTCATGAACGACTGCGAGCGGGCGCCGGAGAGGGCATCGGCCTTCTGCACGTCCTTGAGCAGCTCACGGGTGTGCTGGTCGTACTCGATCGAGACGATCGCGGTCTTCACGATCGCGAGGCCGCGGTCGCTGGACCAGCGGTAACCCTCTTCGACGGCGGCGGAGAGCGACTGGGCGAAGCCCACCGAGTCGCCCTGGATCTTGGAGATCCGGTTGCCCTTGTCGGGATCGTTCGTGTAGCGGGAGAACGCCTGTGCGAGGGAGCCGACGACCTCCTGGAACAGCTGGCTGCCAGCCTTGTTGTCGACATCGGCGAAGTCGAACACCGGGGCGTTCGCGGAGATGAAGGTGGCCGGCACGAAGTTATGGACGAACAGCAGCGGGTCGATGATCCGCAGCGTGTACGAGCCGCGGCACACGGCGCCGACCTGCGAGTTGAGGTACGCGTCGTCCCAGTAGATCTCCGACTGGGTGCCGAAGCGGTTGTCCGGGATCTCCTTGAGGCTCACGTAGAAGGCGAGCTGCTGCGAGGAGGGGCGGCCGCCGAACTTGAACCGCTCCCAGGAGGTGCCGACGGTGGAGGCGAGGATGTCGTCACCGGCGAAGACGGAGCGGGAATCCGGGGAGGAGTCGTTGAACTCGTAGCCGCCGGCCTCCGTGATCAGGCCGGTCGCACGGCCGTCGACCACGGTGATCAGGCCGTAGCCCTGGGGCACCAGGATCTTCGACCCGTTGGAGATGACGTTCTCGCTGCCGCGGGTGTTCGAGCCGCGACCGGCGTTGGTGCCCTGGGGGACCGCCGGGAACAGAGCCGCCGTCTGCGGCAGACCGTTCGGAACGGTGAGGAAGTCCTTCCACTGATCGGCGAGCATCCCGCCGACCGCGCCCTTGAATGCCTGGATGAATCCCATGTCAGCTCCTTCGTTCCCCCGCGACTGTGTGATCGGAGCCATGCTATCGCGAAGCACCCGAATGCTCGCTGGATCCGCGGGCTACCGTCGCTGGGTATGGAGCGTGAGCAGAGCCGGCGGTGGGCCGAGCGTCATCAGGTCGCGATCTACCTGCTGGCGATCGGGGCGGGCGCGGTGCTCGGGGCGCTCCTGCCCGGGGCGGCACCGGCCCTCGAGCTCGCGGTGGAACCGGCGATCGCCGCCCTGCTGCTGGTGACCTTTCTCGGGGTGCCGCTGCGCGGGATCGGGGCGGCGCTGGCGGATCGCCGTTTCCTGCTGGCCCTCTTGGCAGTCAACCTCCTGGCAGTCCCCCTGATCGTCTGGGCTCTCACCCGGCCGCTCGCCGACTCCCCTGAACTGCTGATCGGCGCCCTGCTGGTGCTGCTGGCCCCCTGCATCGACTACGTCATCGTGTTCACCGCGCTCGCGGGCGGCGCTCACCAACGGCTGCTCGCGGCGACGCCGCTGCTCATGCTCGCCCAGATGCTGGCCCTGCCGGTGCTGGTGCCGCTGCTGAGCGGCGGCGGGGCGGCGGGGCTCATCGACCCGGTCCCGTTCCTGCGCGCGCTGGTGCTGCTGGTGCTGCTCCCCCTGCTGGTGGCCGCCCTGATCCAACGCTTCGCCCCGCGGTGGGACCTCTCCCCCGCGATGGTGCCGCTGATGGTGCTGGTGCTGGTCACGGTGGTGGCGTCCCAGACTCCGCGCGTGCTCGGCGCGGGCACGGCGCTGCTGGCCCTGGTGCCGATCTACGCCGGATTCCTGGTCCTGGCGACGGCCGCCGGGATCCTCGTCTCCCGGCTCGCGAAGCTCGGGGTCGGTGAATCCCGCGCCCTGACCTTCTCTGCGGCGACCCGCAACTCCCTCGTCGTGCTGCCGCTAGCTCTCGCGATGCCGTCCCCGCTCGTCCCGGCCGCCGTCGTCACCCAGACCCTTGTCGAGCTGCTCGGCATGGTGGTGCTGGTGCGGATCCTGCCTCGGCTGCTCAGGGACGGACCGCAACCACCAGCACTGCGGTGACCGGGAAGGTGAGGACGCCGCCATCGGCGGAATAGTGCGCCCACAGCCCTCGTACCCGTTCCTCGATCTTCTCCCGCACCGCCTCCGTCTGCGCCTGATGGATTCGGCCGGGCCCTGCGATGCCACCGGCGATGCCGGCGAACAGATCGTCGGCTGTGACCCGCCAGGTCCAGTGCACCTCCCCCGCGTGCTCGGTGCGCAGCCCCGCGTCCTCTGCCAGCTCGGCGAGCCCCGCAGGGCTGCGCTCGAAGTCCCGCTCAGGAGCCAGCCGAGAGCTCGGAACTGGGACTGCGTCGGCTCCCTCAGCTGCGCTCGCATAAGCGGCGAGATGCGGCCCCGGAGATGCGGGCCAGATCGTCATCGCTACCCGGGCCGACGGTGCGGCCACCCGGGCAAGGTCACGGACGCTCGCGCGAGGATCGGACACATGGTTGATGACGAAATTCGCGGTGACGGCATCAACCGAGCTGTCGTCCAGCGGAAGTGACGGTGCTCCCGCGCCGAAGACATCGACGTCGAGTCCCGAGGTGCTCACTGCCCTGCGGGTCACGGCGACCATGTCCGGGTCTGGATCGACCGCGATGGCCCGTCGGCCCTGACGCGCAGCAGCGAGCGCGAGGCTACCTGTCCCGCACCCGACGTCGAGATGGACGTGCGCCGGCCCTGTCGCCTCCACAAGAGTGTCATCGGTCCCGGCACACAGAGTCGCGAAGGACCGTCGATATGCCTCCGCCACGCCGTTCCAGGTGCTCACTCAGCGACCCCACGGCGCTGGCGTGCACGGCTCAGAATCGCGGCGATCACCTCGGTCTTGGCGTCCGCGTAGTCGTTCATGTCCTCCCAGACCCTGGTGGCGAGCTCTCGCTTGGTCTCCTCGTAGAGCTGACGGTCTGCGGCGTCGGTCCGCAGCCGATCGCGCAGCAGGAGGTACGCCTCGATGCCCGGGTCACCCCGCTCGAGCAGATGGACATGGACGTCACGTTCCGGAGTGCGCACCAGACGATGCCCCGGCTCACGAACCCGCAGTTCGTAGCCGGCCCGCACGAGCGGCTCGGCATGGTCCTCCTCGGCGGTGATGTGCTCGACCACGACCAGGACGTCGAGGATCGGCTTCGCGGCGAGGCCGGGGACGGAGGTCGACCCGATGTGCTCGATCTGGATACCGGCGCCGGCGAGCGCGTCGCGGATCCGCTGCTCGTGGGCGAGATACCAGTCGGGCCAGCGCTCGTCATAGTCGACGATCTCGATGGTGCGCTTCTCCACGCCTCCGATGAGCTGGGTCTCCGTAACGTCCGGACGGACAGGGGCAGGGTGGGAGGTCATGAAGCGATCCTCTCACCGGTCAGCGACAACCGCCTCAGCCGGTGATGTCGAACGTCGCGAGCTTCTTCGTGTTCCCCGAGCTCTGCAGGTCCAGCAGCTGGGCGTAGATGCCACCGCTCGCGGCGAGCTCGGCCGGGGAGCCGATCTCGTCGATGCGCCCGTCGCTCAGGGTGATGATCCGATCCACCCCGGCGATTGTGGAGAGGCGGTGGGCGATGATCATCGAGGTGCGCCCGGTCATCAGCTCCTCGAGCCCCTTCTGCACCTGGATCTCGGCCTTGGTGTCCAGGGCGGAGGTGGCCTCGTCGAGCACGAGCACGGGGGCGTCCTTGAGCATCGCGCGGGCCACCGCGATCCGCTGGCGCTGCCCGCCGGAGAGCTTGAGCCCGCGCTCCCCGATCACCTGCTCGTAGCCGGCCGGGAAGCGGCGGATGAAGGTGTCGGCGTTCGCGCGACGGGCCGCGTCGACGACCTCCTCCTCGCTCGCCTCGGGCCGCCCGTAGGAGATGTTGTCGCGGATGCTGCCGGAGAACAGGGAGGCGTCCTGGAAGACCACCCCGATACGGGAGCGCAGCTGGTCCAGCGGCAGGTCCGCGCTCGGGTGGCCCACCACCTCGATGCTGCCCCGGCGCGGCTCGTAGAGACCCAGCAGCAGGTTCACGATGGTGGACTTGCCGCCGCCGGACTCCCCCACCAGGGCGATCTTCTCGCCGCGCTCGACCGCGAAGTCGATCTCGTGCAGCACATCCTCGCCGTCCTCATAGGCGAAGGACACCTCCCGGAAGGCGACCACGGGAGCGCCCGGCACCGACTCGATCTCCGGGGAGACGGTGAGCACGGGGGCGGGAGCGCTGTCGTCGGCTCGCTCCTCGACCCCCTCCTCGGCGGAGGCGGTGCCGCTCGCGTGGCCCGCATCCGCAGCATCCGTCGGCCGCGCCGCCATCACCGCGGCGGTGCGGGGATCCACGGGGGTCTCCATCACGCGGAAGTAGTCCTTGGAGCCGGCGATCGCGCGCTGGGCGGAGTCGATCACCCAGCTCATCGACTCCACCGGGGCCTTGGCCATGGCCATCAGCTGGATCAGCAGCACCATCTCGCCGAGGGTGAACTGCCCCTGGACGGTGCGCACGAAGATGATCACGTAGATGCCGAAGAAGATGAGGTTCAGGAACGCCCGACGGATCACGTCCATCCGGTGCCAGTGCGTGGACTGCGCACGCGTGGTGGCGTCGGTGGAGCGGAAGCGGCGGGAGAAGTCCGCGAGCTCCCCGCGCTCGCGCACGAAGGACTTCACCACCCGGATCTGCCCGACCACCTCGGCGAAGCGGCCCGAGGCGATGTCGATCTGCTCGTTCTTCTCCCCCTCCAGGCGCTGCCACTTCACCGAGGTCAGCGAGGTCAGCCACACGTAGACGGGGAACACGATCAGCAGCAGCACCGTGAGCGGCCAGGCGTAGTAGGCGCTGATCGCGAGCACCGCGGCGGTGGTGATCAGCATCGACGCGAAGGAGTTCGACATCATCTTCGTGAAGTTCGTGATCTCGGTGATCGAACGGTTCAGCCTCGCCACGATCGTGCCGGTGATCTCGCCGTCGAACCAGCGCTGCGGCAGGTGGAGCAGCTTGTCGTAGTAGCGCACCGAGAGGATCGTGCGCATCCGGTTGCTCATCACGTCGCCGAACCAGCCGCCGACGTTCGAGATCACGGTGACGGCCAGCTCGGCCACCAGCACCGCCACGGCGATGAGGATGACGGTGCGCACGGCGGTGCCGGTCGCGCCCTGCCCGCCCACGGCGCCCGCGACGGTGTCGGTCGCGTGACCGATCAGGAAGGGGACCGCGAGGCCCGCGACCGCGGTGAGCACGGAGCAGGCGATGATCGCGATGTACAGCGGGGCGAGAGCACGGGTGAAGCGGACGATGCGCAGCAGGGATGTCACCCGGTCAGCCTAGGCGGGGTCCCGAGCGCTGACCACGTGCTTCTGCTCTCCCCTTCCTCGCAGGTATCCCCTCTGAGCTGTCGCTGCGACCTCTCCCAGGCGACAGCTCAGAGGGGATACCGAGGAGTACGTGACCGCTCAGGCTCAGTCCGATTTCGGGCCCACCACGCCCAGCAGCACGCCGAGGGAGGTCCTCTCCCCCGCTCGCCGTCGTCGCAGCACGCCGCTTGCCAGCGCGTAGGGCACCAGCATCACGAAGCCGACGGCGCTGAGCAGCAGGATCGCGACCACGATCGAGCCGTCGCCGTCGGACCCTTCGGCGCCGGTGCGGGCCACCAGCAGGGCGGCGGCGATATTGCGCTGGGAGGTGAGGATCGCGGGTCCGTCATGGACGGTCAGGGTGTCGCCCGCGAGATCTCCGGCGATGCGGCCGGTGACGAAGGCGAGCGCCACCAGGCCCGCCGCGACCAGCAGCACCGGTGACAGGATCAGGTCCAGCACCAGATGGCTGTTGGCTCCGAAGCCGGAGAGGAACATCAGCACCGCGGAGATCGCGGCGACGCTGCCGGCGGTGCGGGCGAACCGGTCGGCCCACCCCGGCCAGACGGCCGCGATGACGATGCCCGCGATCATCGGCGAGAGCATCGTGCCCAGCAGCAGCTGCGCCACCGCCCAGCCGTGCACGGTCACGTCCTGGAGCAGGAAGGGCACCACCAGCGGCATGAACAGGATCGAGCCGAGCAGCAGCACCGCCATCGGGCCGGCGGTCTCGCCATAGGGGATGCGGGCCATCGCGCCGAGCTGCAGCACGAAGGGGGCGCCGGCGGCGCAGAGAGCGATGATGAAGCCCTCCCCGGTCTGATGCGGGAGCAGGTCCTTCAACAGCCAGATCAGCAGGGTGCCCACGGCGGGGACCACCACGAAGTTCGCGCCGAGCACCGCGAAGACCGTGCGGCGGTCCCGCAGCTGGCTGCGGAAGGCGCGCAGCGGGGTGCGCAGGCCCATCGACAGCATGGAGGCGATCGCGAAGATCGGCACGCTGATCTGGATCAGCAGGCCGAACAGGGATTCGAGCGTGTGCACCTCGGCAGACTACGCGGGCCGGCTGGGCAGGGGTCAGATCCAGCCGTTGTCCGAGGCGGTCCTCACGGCTTCGGCTCGGTTGGTGATCCCGAGCTTCCCGATCACGGCGGAGAGGTGGTTGCGCACGGTGCCCTCGGAGAGGAAGAGGCTCCGCGCGATCGACGCGGTGGTGCCGCCCGCGGCCACGGCCTGGAGCACCTCGGTCTCCTTGGCGGTCAGCGGGCTCGCACCGACGGCGAGGGACTGCGCGGCGAGCTCGGGGTCCACCACCCGCAGCCCCTGGTCCACGCGGCGCACCGCGTCGACGAGCTGCTCGACGGGAGTGTCCTTGACCATGAAGCCGTGTGCTCCGGCCTCCATGGTGCGGCGCAGGTAGCCGGCGCGGCCGAAGGTGGTCAGCACGATGATCCGCGGCGCGCCGTCGCTCCCCCGCAGAGCCTCGGCGACCTCGATCCCATCTGCAGGGCCCTCCGCACCCTCGGCCGTGACACCGGCGGGCATCTGCACGTCCAGCAGCAGCACATCGGGGCGATGCTCGGCCACCGCGGCGAGGGCGCCCGCCCCGTCGGCCGCCTCACCGACCACCTCGAGGTCGCTCTCCAGGCGCAGCAGCGCGACCAGGCCCGAGCGCAGGATCGCCTGATCGTCGGCGACCACCAGGCGGATCATGCCGCCGCTCCCATCACTGCGGTGAGGCGGGTCCCGGTCTCGGAGGAGCGAACCTCGAGGTGCCCGCCGGCGAGCGCGACCCGTGCCTCGAGGCCGCGCAGCCCGGAGCGGTCCGCTCCCTGAGGGATGCCGACGCCGTCATCCTCGATGCTCACGGAGTCCTCGCCGACGCTGATCTCGGCCCGGGTGGCGCGGGAGTGGCGCACGATGTTGGTGACCCCTTCGCGGATCACATAGCCGAACAGCTCAGCGAGGTCGTCGTGCAGCGGCGGCAGGGCGGTGGGGACCTCGGCCTGGATGCCGACCGTGGACAGCACGGTGCGGGCCGAGGCGATCTCGGTCGCGGCGCGCACATGCTGCATGCCGGAGGCCGTGGCACGGACATCGGCGAGGGCCTGGCGCACCGTGGTCTCGATGTGGACGAGCTGCTCGCGCGCCGCCTCGGGATCGGAGTCCAGGAGCCTGCGGGCGAGCTGCGCAGAGATGGTGAGCGAGGTCAGCGAGTGACCCACCAGATCGTGCAGGTCACGGCCGATCCGTTCACGCTCCGCAGCGACGGCGAGCACGGCATTGCGGTGCTGGGCGGCCTCGAGCTGCTCCTGGAGGATCTGTTGGCGCACCCCGTACCCGATGCCCCACGCCATCACGGTGCCCATCACTGCGAGCCCCGCCGCGATGTACACCTCGAACACCACGGCGAGCACGACCACGCCGAGGCTCATCAGCAGCATCGTGGGCACGGCCCAGCGCCAGGGCAGCAGCAGCACATGGGTCATGGCCTGGAACATCACCATGAACAGCACATTCGCACCCAGCGCGGGGATCAGGAGCAGCAGCAGGGCGGTGCACACCGCGAACCAGCCCAGCCGCACCCGCGGCGGGTACAGGCCGATGCCGGTGGCGTAGACGAACAGCAGCGCGTAGAGCGGCAGCAGCAGCGTGACCGCGACAGCCCCGGGGCCGGGGTCCTGCCACCAGGCGACCGAGATCGGGATCAGGATGAACAGCACCGGCGGGAGAGCGAAGGCGAGGCCTCCGGACTCGACGGCGGCCCGGTGGATCGCGCGCGGGGTGAGGGGTCGGGCGTCGGCCTCCTCCTCGGAGCCGCGCGCCCAGGCTCCCCACGTCGGTGCCTCGGTGGTTCCCATGGTGCTCATTGTGTCAGCGACGCTTCAGTCCCACGGCGCGGCGCAGGCTGATCGCGCACAGCACGCCGAGCACCAGGGTCCAGGCGCCGATCACGAGCAGGCCGGTCACCGGCAGCTCCCCGCCGTACATCGACCATTGCCCGAGCCGCGAGATCCAGTAGGTGGGTATGGACTGCCCGATCTGCTGCATCCAGCTCGGGAATGTCTCCAGCGGCATCCACAGCCCGCCGAAGATCGCCATCGCCATCATGGTGACGATGCCTCCGGCCATCGCGGCACCGCCCTTGAGGACCATGCCCAGCACGAGGCCGATGAGGATGGTGGGCAGCAGTCCCAGCCACAGCATCACGATGGTGGCGAGGAAGTTCGTGGGACCCACCTCGACACCGGTGGCCAGCCCCGTCGCCCCCACGGCGAGGAGAGCAGGGACGATGACGGCGCTCGCGGCCATCACCGAGCCTGCCAGGAACGAGCGCGGGGACAGCCCTGCGACGATCAGCTGGCGCAGGAAGCCGTTGCGCTGGTCCTCCTGGATCTGGGTGCCGGCGGTGACGGCAGCGCCGAGCCCGCCGTAGGCCGCCATGTTGACCATGATCATGCCGCGGACGGTGCCCTCGGCCTGGTCGCCGAACATCATCCCGAACAGCAGGTACATCCCCACCGGCATCGCAATCGTGAACACCATGAACATGACGTTGGTGACGGTCATCCGGGTGGTGTGCAGCGCATAGCGCGCGGTGCGGGTCACAGCCGACGGGGCCGCCGAGGTGCGCGGCGGGGGAACGTATGTGGTGGTGGTGGCAGTGGTGGCAGTGGTGGAGGTGAGCGTGGTGGCGACGGTCGGCGAGGTCATGGCGGAGCTCCGTTGATCGGTGGTGGTTCGGGCGGCCGACGTGGCGGCGGGGTGGCTCATCGCTCGTCCCCCTCGTGGTCGGTGATGCGCAGGAATGCTTCTTCGAGCCCGGGGGCAGAGACCAGGACCTCGTGGACGTCGGCGGCGAGAGGCCCGGTGAACAGCGCGGCGAGCGCGGCATCGGAGTCGGAGCAGACGGCGCGCACGCGGCGCGGGTCGGTCTCGTCGGCCGCGGCACTCTGCACGCCGGGCAGTGCGGCGATCTGTGCGGGCTCCGCACCGCGCAGGGTGATCACCCGGCCTGCGACGACGGCGCTGATCTCGGCGCCGGTGCCGTCGGCGACCACCCGGCCGCGGTCCATGACGATCACGCGGCGAGCCTCGCGCTCGGCCTCGTCGAGGTGGTGGGTGGCGAAGACGACGGTGCGACCGGTCGCGGCGACGTCCCGCATCTGGTCCCAGAAGGCGCGGCGAGCGCCGACGTCCATCCCGACGGTCGGTTCGTCCAGCAGCAGCACCTGCGGGTCGCCGAGCAGGGCGATCGCGAAGCGGACCCGCTGAGCCTGCCCGCCGGAAAGCGCCCCCATCTTGCGCTTCACCAGGTCTTGGATGTCGGCCTGGGCGATCACCTCGGCCATGGGCATCGGGTGGGCCTGCAGGGAGTGGAGCATCCGCAGCATCGAGCGGACGGACTGGTCGGGCAGCAGCGCGCCGGCCTGGAGCATGGTGCCGATCAGTCCGGTGCGGGTGGCGGTCGCGGGTTCGGTGCCGAGCACGCCCACGGTGCCGGCGTCGGGCGTGGCGAGGCCGACCATCATCTCCATCGCCGTGGACTTGCCGGCGCCGTTGGGGCCCAGCAGGGCGACGATCTCCCCGGGTTGGATCTCGAGGTCGAGGCCGTCGAGAGCGCGGACGCTCCCGTAGTGCTTGGTGAGCCCGCGCAGGCTGATCGCAGCGGTGGCGGCAGCGGCGGGGGTGGTGGAGGCGGGTTCGGCAGCCGTGGCGGAGGCGGTGGTCGTGGTCATGGCTCCAGGCTTCCGCAGCGGCGGCCCCCGCCCCAGTCCCCGCGGTCATGACCGGGCCATGACAGTCGTCATGACCTCGTGCGGCTAGTCTGGATCGGTGCTGATCAGACAGGTGCGGCCCTTCAACGCCGCCACGGGAGAGGCGCCGGCCCGCCCGGTGGACCTGCGGCTTCGCGACGGGGTGATCACCGAGCTCGCCACCGACCTCCGAGCTGCTCCCGGCGAGGAGATCCACGAGGCCGCCGGCGCCCTCGCGATCCCCGGCCTGTGGGACCAGCATGTCCATTCCGGCCAGCTCGCCCAGGCCCATGCCCGCCTGGACACCTCCGGGGCGGGCAGCGTGGGCGTGATCCTCGAACTGGTGCGGGCCGAGCTCGCCGCACGTCGTGACTCCGCCCTCGATCCCGCGCAGGCGCTGATCGGCTTCGGGCACCGCCTGGTGGACTTCGCGGTGCAGCCGACGGTGCCGGCGCTCGATGAGGCCACCGGCGCGGTGCCGACCGTGCTGATCGGCGGGGATGCGCACCATGCCTGGCTGAACTCCGCCGCGCTGCGTGCCCTGGGGATGCCGCCGCGGGACGGGATCGTCGCGGAGGAGGAGTGGTTCGTGATCGCCCCGCGCCTGCCCGAGCTGCCAGGGGTCGCCGAGTCGGTGGCCACGGGCGCGGCGATGCTGCAGCGTCAAGCCCTGCAGCGCGGCGTGGTGGGCATGACGGACATGGAGTGGGGCCGGCCGTGGGAGGAATGGCTGCACCGCGCAGCCCGGATGCGGATCCGCACTGCCGTCTACCCCGAGGAGCTCGCTGCGGCACCCGGCCCGACGGGCACGGTGCTCGATGAACTGGGCCTGGTGACGATGGGGCCGCTCAAGGTGATCGTGGATGGTGCCCTCGGCTCGCATTCGGCCTACACCCGTGACGCCTACACCGACGGCCACGGCTATGCGGGGCGCGGTGTCCTCAGCGTCGGCCCCGAGGCGCTCCGCGAGGTGCTGACCAGGGCGACGTCGCAGGGTCTAGCCGCCGCGGTCCATGCGATCGGGGACGCCGCCGCGCAGGTCGCGCTCGATGCGATCAGGAGCGTCGGCGTCGAGCGCGCCCGGATCGAACATGCGCAGATGCTCACCGATGACGACATCGACGCGATGGCCGCGCTAGGCGTAATCGCCTCCGTCCAGCCCGCGCATCTGCTGGACGACCGGGACGCGACCGAGGCGATCTGGCCCGGGCACGGCACCCAGGCCTTCCGGCTGCGGGACCTGCTGGACGCCGGAGTGCCGCTCGCCCTCGGCTCCGATGCGCCCGTCGCACCGCTGGATCCCTGGCTCGCGATGGCCGCCGCCGTGCACCGCAGCGCAGACGAGCGCCCGGGCTGGCATCCCGGCCAGCAGCTGCAGCCCCGCGAGGCCCTCGCCGCCTCCACCGACGAGATCACGTCCCTGCAGGTGGGCGGCCCAGGAGACATCGTGCTGCTCGAGCACTCACCCTTCGCCGACGTCCCACTCGGCGCCGACGGGCTGATGGTCGACGCCGCCGCTCGAGAGGCCTCCGAGCTGTTGCAGGAGACCACGGTGCTCGCGACGATCGTGGCAGGGCGGCTCGAGTCCCAACTCTGAACCGCCGGGAGGTCACCTCCGCGCGATCACTGCCCGATCAGCATCGCGGCGGCCAGCAGTAGGTCGACACTGTCACCCTGGTCGGCTACATGACCAACAACTGCATCCTCGCCTCCGCCGTGGAGGGCGAGGGCCTCGGGTTCACCACCGAGGTGCTGTCCGACGCCACCAGCGCGATCAATATCGCCAACGACGCGGGCTTCGCCTCCGCCGAGACGGTGCACCGCACGATCATGGCGGTGCTGAACTCGAACCTGGCCGCGGTCGTGACCACCGAGGCCTGGACCGAGGCGCTCTCCGCTCAGCAGCCGCTGCCCAAGAGCGACCTGGGCACCTCCGCCGTCATGGGCGCCCAGCAGGCCGCCGGCGCCTGAGCCCTTCGCTCAGCGGCGCCTCCGCAGCTGGTCCGCGGTCACGATCACCACCGGCACCAGCAGGACCAGTGCCAGGCCCGAGAATCCGATCCCGGCGAGGATCAGCCCGGCGAGCGCGCCGCCGGTCGCCCCGGCAAGGTTCATCAGCAGGTCCGAGGTGCCCTGCACGGCCGGGCGCTGCGCAGTGGGGACGGCGCCGCTGACCAGGGTCGACCCGGCCACGTTCGACGCGGACCAGCCGAGGCCCAGCAGTGTGAGCGCGACCGCGACCAGCGCGTTGCTCTCCGCGCCGACCGCCGCGATGAGCATCGCGGCGGCGAGCATGGCCTGACCGCCGAGGATCACGGCACGCCCGCCGATCTTGTCGGTGAGGATCCCGAACACGTGCGAGAGCCCGAACATCCCCGCGACGTGGAGGCTGATCGTGATGCCGACGATCGACAGGGACCCGCCGTGGCCCATGAGGTGGATCGGCGTCATCCCCATCAGTGCCACCATCACGGCGTGACCGAGGGCGACGGCGAGCACGGCGCTGCGGGCGGTCGGGTTGGCGCGCAGAATCGCGAGACCGCGCGCCGCCCGACGCTCCGGCCCGGCGGGCACCACTCGGTGCGGGCCGAGCGCCAGCAGCAGCGGATCCGGCCGCAGCGCGATCGCATACAGCAGCGCACCCGCCAGCTGAGCTGCAGCGGCGATGACGAACCCTCCGCTGAGCGCAGGCAGCCCGAGGGCGATGCCGAGGGCGTCGCTGGGCTCGGCGAGGTTCGGGCCGATCACCGCGCCGAGGGTCGTGGACCAGACCACGAGGGACAGGTCCCGGCCGCGGGTCGCCTCGGTCGCGAGGTCGGTCGCGGCGAAGCGCGACTGGAAGTTCAGGGCGGAGCCGATGCCCATCACGGCCATGCTGGGCAGCAGCAGGGCCGGGCTGTCGAGCGCCGCGGCGACGGTGACTGCGAGGGCGCCGAGCGCGGCGAACAGGGCGCCCGTGGTCAGCGAAACCCGTCGGCCGCGACGGCGTGCGAGCATCGCGAGCGGGATCGCGAAGACCGCGGCACCGAGGGTGTTCATGGTCGCGGCCATCCCGGACCAGGCCTCGCTGCCGGTCACCGCGGCGACCAGCAGCGCGCCCATGCTGAACGCCGCACCGACGCCGAGGCCGGAGACGATCTGTCCCGCGATGAGGATCGCGAGAGTGCGCCGCTGGACCCGGCAGCGCTCGAGATCATCGAGGATGGCTGCGGGCACAGGTGCCGTCATCGCGCCACGTGCCGCGCCTGCGCGATGAGCACCGCCTGCAGCGGCAGGCGCCCCCACGCGATCGCGCGCTTCCGGGGCCGGGCGTGGCGCCAGTCGTAGGCCATCTGCAGGTTCGCGGGGAACACCGCGACGAACAGCGCCGCTGCGGCGATCCCGCCCAGCCGTCGGGTGCGCGGCACGGCGAGCAGCCCGGCGATGCCGAGCTCCGCCACCCCGGAGGCGTAGGTGTAGGTCCGCGCCGGGCCGGGCAGCGCCGGTGGGACGATGCTGTCGAAAGGCTCGGGCCGGGCCAGGTGCAGGATCCCCGCTCCGCCGAGCAGCGTCGCCAGGCATCCGGCGGTCTTCCTCGCGTGGGTCACCCTTCAGATCCTGTGTCCGGCAGGACGGCCTTCTGCGCACCGATGATCTTGAAGCCCACTGGAGCATCGTCATGCTCCGCGATGACCACGACGTCCTCCCCGTCTCGGGCGAGGTCGACGCGGGGGAACCGGCCCTCATGCTCGGGGAGCACCGTCGCCGCCCACGTCTCGCCGCCGTCTCGGCTCGCCCACACGCACGCCCCGAAGGCCGAGGCGGTCCGGCTCCACCCGGAGGCGAGCAGCGCCCCGCCGCCGAGGTCGGTGAGCATATCGCGCTGTTCCTGGTCCGAGGACAGGTAGGTCCGTGTGCAGCTCCCGTCCGCAGCGAGGACACCGTGATACACCCTGTCATAGCCTGCCGCTAACACATGCACGGCGTCCCCGACCGGGTAGGGGAAGCCGAAGTTGAGGCCCGGCGGGATGTCTTCGATCACCCGCGGCGTCCAGACACCGACCGTGAGGACGAATGTCGCGGCACGATTCAGACCGTGCTCGGCCACTGCCGTCCCCAGGCCGATGAGCACTCCGTCGACAGAGGTGACGGTCGTGATGTATCCACCTCCGCCGAAGGCGGGATCCTCCGAAGGCGAGTCGGGGCCCGATCCGACCTGTTCCCAGGTGAGCCCGTCCGAGGAGGAGAGGACCTTGATCCCGCCCAGGGCTGATCCGTCCTGGTCCGCGATGGTGCCAGCACCGGACAAGTAGCTGGTCTCGCCGACGATGGAGGTGCTTCCCAGCATGTAGAGCCCGGGGATCTCGAGCCCTTCGGTGTCGACCCACTCGCCGTCGCCCCGGGCCAGGGAGAGGAGTTGTCCGTTGCCGTCCTCGTCCTCTTCCCGGCCGGACAGGATCTCCACCCCGTCCGGCAGCCGATGGACCCGGCCCCAGTCCCATTCCTCCACCTGCTGGGGGAAGTCCTCGGCGAGGACGAATCCGCCATCGCGGATGCTCACTCCGAGGTTGCTGGCGACGGAGGTCGAGCTATGTGTGCTCGACTTGTCGACGAAGCTCCGGTAGCCCTGGATCACGGCATCGATACCGTTGTGCACATCGTGTATCAGTCGGATGTAATTCCGACCGATTGTGAAGGGCAGCCCCAGTGCGAGGGATCCGCCACCGCCCTCACGGGCGTAGGTGCTCGTCTCACCCAGCAGGATCTGGCTGTCGGGGGTCGCCGCGCCGTGGGTGAGGGTGTGCCCGACGAAGTCGCCCATGTCTGAGACCGTCCACGTCCCCTCAGCGGACCGGGTCGCGCAGCGGCAGTCGTCTTCGAGGATGGCCGCGAAATGGACAGTCCCGGTCTTCGCGTCGACCACCGCCGGGGACGCACCGAATGACCCCCAGTCGATGGGATCGTCCACGGGGATCTTCTCGCCGCTCCTCGTCCATCCGTCCAGGCCGAACGCCGGTAATGGGATCTCCTCCTGCGTGAAGGAGGTGCCGTCGGGGCTCACCCAGGCCGTCGGTCTCATATACGCGCCGTCATCCGATGCCGGCTCGTGGCTCCCGATCACCACGAAGCCCTCGCCGAGGGGAGAGACCGACATGGCGACGGCGTCCTTCCCGTCGTCGGGAAGCACCTGAGGCTCTGCCCAGGTGGCGCCGGAGTCCTGAGAGGCCAGGATCGCGGGCGCCTCCGTGCCGGCGGCGTCCCTCGCGGTCACCAGCAGCACGATCGCCGCGTTGTTCCGTGCGACGTCCAGCACCTCCCACTCAACACCCTCGGGCACCTCCAGTGCGGTGAGAGCGGCAGCCGTGCCGTCGGCGGGCAGCTCCCAGACGGCGACGGTGCGCCCGTTGACGGCGGAGGCCACGATCCCGCCGCCGAAGGCCGCGATCTCCCGGTCGATGCCGGTGACCTCGACCGCTGTCCAGTCGGCGAGGTCCGCGGAGCTCCACAGCTGCTGCCGATGCTCGGCGTCCACGACGGTCGAGGCGAGGACTCCGACCGTGGCCGCGTGGCGGTCGACGGCGAGCCCCGTCGTCGCCGGATCGATCGGGACCGCGATGCCTCTCGGCTGCTCGCGCGTGATCACGAAGAGATCCCGCTCCTGGGCGAGAGTCCGGCTCACGAGCACCGCCAGAGGGTGTTCGTCCGTCGGCGAGATGTTCCAGGAGTCCTCGAGCATGGGCTGCTCGGGCAGGAGCTTCTCGTCGCTCGTCATCGGCTCGAAGTTCAGGGTGGGCGCGGACAGCTCCTCGGGAGGACCGTCCCGCTCCGGGTCGCATCCTGCCAGTCCGAGCGGCACCAGGAGAGCGCCGGAGAGCAGCACGGAGCGGCGAGCGGGGCGGAGCGGGACGGTGCGGGGCGGGACGGTGCGGAGCGTGGAGCGCGAGGCGGTCATCCTGAAATCTGACCACATTCGTCCGGCGATCGGGACAGCTTCTGGTGAATCGCATCATGACTGTGACGGCCGACGGCTGCCCCTCGATTCACTCCCCGGCCCTGAGCACTTCTGACCTGGCCCCGACGATTCGGTATCCCCGGGGCACGTCCTGCTCGATGGCGAGCACCACCACGTCCTCGCCGTCCTCGGCGAGATGGACCCCGGGGAAGCGGCCCTCGCCGTCAGGCAGGAGCGTCGCGGTCCAGGTCCCGGCTCTTACGGGCACCGTGGGCAGCAGGGCCTCGGAGATGGTCAGCGGCGCCAGCGTGACCGTCGCGCGCGGAGGCGGTTCCTCCTCGGCACCCTGCCCTCTCTCCGGGCGACGAGAGTTTTCCCCAATCCACTGGTCACCACGCCTTTTCCTCGCTTGCCGAATATTCGCTCGCACTCCGCCGACGTCCCGTCATACGCTGTCCCCGGTTCCGCGTGGAGCCCTGAGGGAAGGAGGAGCTGATGGTTGTCACCGTGCTGACCCCTGCAGTCCTCCCTTCCGCCACGACCTGCTGAGCATCTCGCAGGTCCTCCCTCAGGAGACCCCTATGGCCACGTCCTTCGACCAGGACGCCTTCTTCGCCCACGCCATGTTCACCGCCACCATCGCCGAGCTCGACGAGGATCAGCGCTGGTCCACCTGGCCCGAGACCGCCCGCACCATCGACCGTGGCCCGCAGCCCTTCCCCGACTGGGTCGTCCAGCACGACGGGGCGATCGACACCGAGCTCGGAATCCTCAAGACCGGCAAGGAGGCCGACGCCTTCCTCCTCGAACGCGCCCTGCCCGAGGAGCTCCTGAGCGGTGCTCCCGGCGAGGCAGTGCTGATGGTCGCCAAGCGGTACCGCTCCTCCGACCACTCGACCTTCCACCGCGGCAGCGCCTACACCGACGGCCGTCGCACCAAGGACACCCGCGAGGCCCGGGCGATGGCCAAGGGCACCGCCTTCGGCAAGCAGGTCGCCGCCGCGCAGTGGGCCCGCACCGAGTTCGACATGCTCTGCCGGCTGTGGGAGGCCGGGCTGCCGGTGCCCTACCCGATCCAGCTCGTCGGCACCGAGGTGTGCATGGAGTTCATCGGCACCGACGACGAGCACGGCACGGTCGCCGCCCCGCGCCTGCAGGAGACCACGCCTGATCCACGCACGATCGAGCGCTGGGCCCACCTGCTGCGGGGCGCGGTCCTGGATCTCGCCCTCCTGGGCCTGGTCCACGGCGACCTCTCCCCGTACAACATCCTCGTCGACTCTCGGCAGAACGAGCCCGATCCGGTGATCATCGACGTCCCGCAGGTGATCGACCTGATCGCGAACCCGAATGGCACAGAGTTCCTGCGCCGTGACTGCGTCAATGTGTGCACCTGGCTGCGGGCGAACGGGGCGCCGACGGCGCTGAGCGATCCCGAGGAGTGGTGCGCCGCCGCCGGGCAGGCACTGCGCTGACCGAGCCGTAGGAAACGTGCGCCACCGAGCCCGGAACAGCACAGTTCCTACGTCTCGATCAGCCCCGTCGGCGCGGCTGCCACCAGCGCCGCCGGCGGGGCTGCCACCAGCGCCGCCGGCGGGGCTCGGCCACCGACTCCTGCGGAGCTGTCGGCTCCGCCACCGATGTCGGCGCTGCCGCCCGCAGCTCCCGCCACCGCTGCGCCGCGTCGTCCGGATCCCAGGCCGGGGCGAGCATCCGCTGGAAGGGGTTCTCACGCCGGTCGCGGTGGACCCGCTCGGTGAAATCCTCGGCGTAGGCGCGGGCCGCGCGCTCGTCCGTCAGCGCGGCGAGTGTCTCCGCGCGCTGCTCGAACTCCTTGCGCAGCAGCACCACCACCGGCAGCAGGGCCTGGCTGTCGATCTCGCCGCTGGCCAGGCGCTGGTTGATCCACCAGTCCGGATCGTGGGTGGCCGGCAGGTTCAGCGGCTTCCCGGCGCCGGGGAGGTTGTCGAAGTCCCCGCGCCGCGCGGCCTGCTCGATCGCAGATTCGACGCGCGCGACGTCGGGCGCCATCACCGGCCCGAGGGTCCTCGGGTCGACGGGCTCAGGGTCGACGGGCCCCTCCGGTGCCGAGCTCAGGACTGCCCGCCCTCCTCGGCGAGCCGGACGAGGCGGTCGATCGAGGCCATCAGTCTCTCCGCAGTCATCAGGCGAGCCTTGGCCAGGCGCTTCTCCTGCTCGGGGGGCAGCGCGGTGAAGTCGTAGGTGTGGGTGACGCGCGTGCGACCGTCCTCGAGCGGCTCGAGCTCCCAGCCCCACTGGTGGCCGGCCGGCTGCTCGCCGTGCGGTGCCGGGCGCCAGGCGATCTCGCGCCCCTCGGCGAAGGCGACGATGTGGTTGTCGCGCACCCCGCCGTTCTTATTGGTCATCACGAAGAGCTCGCCCACGGCATGGACCCGCTGGCCGGGCGCGGCCTCGGCGAGGTTGTCGTTGCCGTCCCAGCGGGGCTGCTGCGAGGGATCGGCGATCAGCGCGAAGATCGCGCTGGCCGGTGCGTCGATCTCACGGGTCGCGGTGACGATGCCTTCGAGGTCCTGGCTCATGGCTCCATCGTGCCTCATGGCTCGAGCGTGCCGCCAGAGGAGGTGGTGTCGTCGAAGACGTCGATCGAACCGGCGTAGTTCGCGACCCAGACCCGGCGCTGGGTGGGCTCGTAGGTGATGCCGATGGGGTTCTTGCCCACCTCGACGCTCTGGATCTCCTCCAGGGTCGCGGTGTCGAACTTGGAGACGGTGTTCGCGTAGTAGTTCACGACGTACAGCGCGAGGCCGTCCGGGGAGATCGCCATAGTGCGCGGCTCGCGGCCGGTCGGCGCGGTGCGCAGCACCTCGCCGGTGGCGGCGTCGAGCTCGAGCAGCTCATCGCTGCCGGAGACGGTGAGGTACATGCGCGTCGCGTCGGGCGAGAGCACCAGATGGCGGGGCTTGCGCCCGGTCTCGAGCACCAGCTCGCTCTGCCCGGTCTCGAGGTCGACCTTGTACAGCTCATCGGCGTACATCGCGGTGACATAGGCGGTGCGGTTGTCCGGCAGGATCACGCTGCCGCGCGGAGCGGCGTCCACCGGGATCTCCCGGACCTCCTCCCCCGCCTCGAGGTCGAGCACGGAGACGGTCTCATCGCACCAGTTCGAGACCAGCGCGGTGCTGCCGTCGGCGGAGAGGGAGATGAACTTCGGGACCCGTCCCACCTCGATCACCTGGTCCCACTCACCGGCGGCGATGTCGAGGCGGAACACTGCGGAGCGCCCGATCTCTTCACCACCTGCGCAGTCGTCGGTGGCAGCGGCTCCTTCGCCGGGGCCGCGCAGGCGGTACTGGGAGACGTAGGCGTACTTCCCGTCGAGAGAGAACACCGCCTCCACGGGCGCTCCCTCCGTCGTCCCGGCGCGGTCCGGATACCCGAACTCGGCGAGATCCACGGTGTCGGCCACGGTGTTCGTGAGCTCGAGGGATTCGGCGTCGTAGAGCGTCGAGGAGTGGCTGTACATCATGTTGTTCGCGATGACGGTGCCGGCCGGGCTCGCGACCACGGACTTCGGGGTGATGTCCCCGGTGATCCTGTCCAGGTGGGTCAGGCGGGTGGTGTTCGAGGGTTCGCCGGGCGGCAGCTCGGAGCCTGCGGCCGATGTCCCGCCGTCGGGCCCCGCGACGCTGGTCACCAGCCCTGCGACCATGCCCCCGGCCATCACCAACGACAGGATCGCGATGGCGATCGTGAACTGGTGATGCGGTCGCTCGCGCCGGGGCCTCCTGCGGTGCTTCGCCTGCACGCTCATCGATCGTCCGCTCCCATGCGGCCGAACCTAGCCCGACAGCCGCCGCCGAGCGGGAGGCGGCGCGGCGTGTCGGAGGTTCGGGGCTCAGACTCAGAGCGCGGGACGCCCCTGCAGCACCAGCTCCCGATAGAGGGCGCGGTAGCCGAGCTTCTCGTTGATCTGGATCATCCAGGGATTCACGTGCGAGTTCCAGGTGACCAGGCTCCGCAGCTGCGGCGCGCGCTCGCCCAGCTGACGGTGGGTGGCGACCTTGAGCGCGAGGCCCAGCCGGTGCCCGCGGTGCTCGGGCATCACCAGGGTGTTCTCCTGCCAGCCGAGGGTGCTGTCCGCAGCGGTGTGCACGTGGACCTCGGAGTTCCCGGCGAAGCTGCCGTCGGGTGCGATGGCCACTGCGGTGATCCGTAGCGTCCCCGCCTCGCGCATGCGGCGCTCGCTCTCGCGGATCCGCTCCGGGGTGTACTCGGGTGCCTCGTGCTCGACGTCCTCGTCGGGTTCATCGAGCTCGAGCTGGCGCAGCAGCAGGCCGTAGGTCTCGAGGTGCTCCTCGGGGATCTCCCCGTCCCACACCTCGACCCGGTACTGGCCGATCTTCTCCGCAGCCTCGGCCTGCAGCATCTCCAGCAGGGAGGCCTCGAGCGGCAGTGCCAGCGCCCGGCAGACGGCGAGGTTCTTGCGGGTGATCCCGAGCCGGCGGGCGAGCCGGTTCACGGGCTCCTCGGGGCTGTCGGGGTCGCCCTCGGATGGGACCTCGCCATAGCCCTCGACCAGGGTGCGGCCGGACTCGCGGATCGCAGGCAGCAGCACCTCCTCGACCAGCGCAGTCGCGATCCCCTGACCGCGGAAGGCGGGATGCACCGAGACCCCGACGGAGATGGTCTCGAGGTTCTCCTGCAGCGGCATGAAGGTGTTCGCTCGGCCGACGAGCAGCTCGCCGCCCTCGATCACCTCGGCGATCGCCACCCAGCGCCGCACCATCCAGTACGGCGACTCGCTGAACTGCGCCCGCAGCTGCTCCCGGGTGAGGGCCTGACTGCCGCCGTAGGTGTGCTCGTCCAGCGCCCTCCCGAGCGCGAGGTACTGGTCGAGCTCGAGATCGGAGGTGGGGTCCAGGGGTCGGATCATCACATGCATGCGGAAAGCAGACCACACCAGATCCGTGCTGGTCGACGGAATATTCTCGGCAGCGCTTGACTCTCCCCCTGGGACAATCCGGAACGTGGTGCTCACCGGGAGAGACCCGGAGCCCGGGGACCGGGCGAGAGATGACGGAGGATGGCATGGACGAGACGCTGCTGAGCATCGGGGAGCTGGCCGCCGCGAGCGGGCTGAGCCCCAAGGCGCTGCGCCTCTACGCCGAATCGGGACTGCTCGTGCCCCGACGCGTCGACCCCTTCACCGGCTACCGCTCCTACGGCGGTGACCAGGTCGAGCGGGCGCGGCTGATCGCCGCGCTGCGCGGCCTCGGGATGGGGCTCGCGCGCATCGGCGTGCTGTGCGATCTGGACAGCGATGCCGCTGCCGCGGAGCTGCGCTCCTGGTGGCGGCAGGAGGAGGCCGACGCCCTCTCCCGTGCCGCGTCCGTCCGCTCACTCGCCCGTGACCTCGGGGAACGTCCGACGGAGGACATCATGACCACTTCCACCCTCACCCCTCGCACCGCCTCGGCGCTCCATCAGGGCCTCGTCCGAGGCGCTCAGCAGGACGCCGTGCTGGTCCGTGAGCTGCCGGGCGGCCGCACCCTACTCGCCGTCGCCGATGGCTTCGGCAGCACTGATGGTCTCGGCAGCGCAGATGGCCTCGCCTCACAGATCCTCGCCGCGTTCGCGGCGGCGCTCTCGTCGGCCCTCGAGGCCGATCCGTCGGCCGCGCCGCTGGCTGCCCTCGAGACCGCCTGGGCCGCCGCCGAAGCCCTGGTGCCGGCCGACGGCGACGCCGGCTCGACCCTGACCGCGGCGCTGATCGACGGCGAGAAGCTCCACATCGCGCATCTCGGCGACACCCGGGTGGTGCTGGTGCGCGGCGAGCAGGTCGACGTGGTCACGCAGGATCACACCCGTCTGCGCTCGCTGGTCGAGGCGGGCAGGCTCTCCCCCGAGGAGGTCGCCGCGCATCCGGATCGCGCAGTGCTGAACCGGGCGCTGGCCGCGGGCGCTCCCACCGCGCCAGATCTGCTGGTACGCCGCCTCGCCCCGGGCGATCTGGTGCTGGTCGCGACCGACGGACTGCACGCCGTCGTCGACCCGTCGGCCCTGGCGGAGACGCTGGTGGAGGCGCTGGAGAACAGCCGCGACGACGTCGACGCGCTCTCCGCCCGGCTGGTCGACCTCGCCCTCACCGCCGGCGCCCCGGACAACATCGCCCTCGCGCTCGCACGGCTCTGACGGCGCCGATTCAGCGCCCGGCGCGGACCAGGCGGATCACCCCGACGACAACCGCCGCGACCATCACCGCAAGCCCCGCGGCGATCAGCGGCGCCCCACCGGTCTCCAGCACCGACCAGGCGATCCCCAGGTAGACCACCACCATCGCGAGCAGCGTCCAGACCATCATCCGCTCCCCTTCGCGGTAGATGGCCTGGGCGTTGCGCGTGGTGATCTCGAGCGGATAGTTGAAGGCCCGCGGCCGCGTCGACAGCGCGGCGAAGCCCAGCGACAGCAGCAGCATCACGCCGGCGAGCACGAGGATCGACCACTTCGGCCCCCAGTCGTCGGCCTCGCCGCGGGCGTCGAAATGGGTCGCCACCGTGTCCGGGAGGGAGGGGTAGCGCACGAGCAGCCAGGCCGTGATGCCGACCGTCGACAGCACCGCGAACCACCGCAGCGCCCTGGTGATGGGGCCGGTGGTGTAGGTACGGACGGGGCGCTGGGACTTACTGATGATCGTGCTCATGGTGCCCTTCACGCTACCGACGCCGTCCCGGCGCCCGCCTCCGCCTATCGTCGAGGGCTGCGCCGCGCACGGTGAGAGCGTCGGACCCCGCGATCTGGTTCGACATCCGCCCCCACCCCCTCCCGCGCCTCATGCCGCAGCGCATCGCCGAGGTAGGGCAGGGAGAACTCGACGAAGCCGCGCCCGGCGGGGCGGATCAGCTCCTCCTCGATGAGGCGCTCGCGGTAGGTGGACTGGTTGCGCGGGTCGATGCCCATCCGTGCCGCGATGTCGCCGACGGCGGAGGGCCCCTCGTCCGCGAGCATCGCGTGGAGGTACTCGCGCTTGCGGGGGCTCAGCCCGCGCAGCGCCGGGCCGTGGACGTTCTTGATCATCGCCGCGACCACGGCGTCGCGCCCGCCGCGCACGTCCTCGATCTCGATCGTGTCCGCCTCGCCGCTGTTCTGCCAGGCCTTCGAGCCGACGAGCTGGATCAGGTAGGGGTACCCCCGCGAGATCTCGCCGGCCAGCACTGCAGCCTCGGGGGTGATCGTCTTCGCGGTGTCGGCGACGGTCATGCGAATCGCCTCCGCCGCGGTGCCCACATCCACGCTGCCCACCTCGATCCGGTGGGCGCGGCGCAGGAAGGTGGTGCGCTCATGGTCCAGCAGCGCATCGACCCCCGGCCTCACCCCGGCAGCGATGAAGGCGACGGCATGGCCGGACCCGATGAGGTCCTGCACGTGCTGGGTGAGGGCATGCAGCTGATCACGCTCGACCGACTGCAGCTCATCGAGGGTGATCAGCAGCCCTCCGCCATCCTCATCGGTGAGCTGGGCCAGTCGGTCGAGCACCGTGGAGAGCACCTCCCCCTCCCCCTCGTAGCGCTGGATGACGTCGCGCGAGGCGTTGACGTTGAAGGCCCCGGCGGAGGTCAGCCGCGAGGTCTCTGCGTCAGGGTCCATCTCCCTCAGGTGCGCGATGGCCTGGCCCCGCAGCTCCTCGACCAGGGAGGTCGAGGAGGTGTGCAGCCGCAGATCCGTCCATCCGGCGTCGAGGGCCAGCTCCCGGAACTCGGTGAGCAGCACGGTCTTGCCCGAGCCGCGCGCACCCGAGATGAGGATCGCCCTCGCCTCGGGCACGTTCCCGGCCAGCGCCGCGGTGAACTCCTCGATCGCGAGGTCGCGCCCGGCGAGGATCATCGGGGTGAGCCCGAAGCCGGGGGTGAAGGGGTTCGCGGAGGTCGCACGGATCGACGGGGGCGTGGAGCGGTTCATCGGATGGGGTTCATCGGGTGGGGCGTCGCCATGGAGCCATCGTGCGCTGTATGTCGCTGTATGTACAGGGGTCGGGTCATCCCCAGAGGATTGGGTCGCGAGCGCTCGTCGCTGGCGGTGCGCGACAGCGTGCTCCCGGATCTCGCCCTCGCCCTCGGCCTCGCCCTCGCCCTCGGCGTCACCGGAGCGATTCACATAGAGCCTGGCCGCACCATTCCCCCCTAACGCGAGTTATCCACATTTACGCGGCCCGTCTTGACAAATCCATTTCTCTCCGAGAAGTTCCGGAACTTTTTTGAGCTCAGCGCAATCCCACTTACCGTGCGCGGTCCCGCCCGCTCTATGCCGTTCCGCCCCCACAATATGGGCCCGTGAGCACAGAGAAATCC